>SVEA01000017.1 GCA_015057615.1 Lachnospiraceae bacterium
GCCCTCCGGCTTTGTCATTCCATATTGACGATATTTCATTTCACTTAGGTTCTTCCCCTTTTGCTGTCCAATTATAGTAACCGCTTGATGATTTAATAATCCAATTCCTCCAACAATAGACTTATCATCTCCGATTCCACGGTCTCCATGTAATTCAATGAAAGTATCGAATACATGACTGATAATGTCTAAAGACCGAAATCTAGTAATTTTTCTTGCCAGTAAAACTTTATTCCATGCATTACTGTTTTCTTTTTCTTCAACACTGCAGTTTTTCACCCTAACACCTGCCCTTATTTCTTATTCTCTAAACCATATAGAAGTATTTTTGATCATATACTCCTGCTTAAATTGTCTTATTATTTTCCTCACTATGTATTTTAAGTATATTACTAAGCGTCTCTTTTAACCTTTTTCGCTCTACAATCAAATCAATATAGCCATGGTCAAATAGAAACTCCGATGTTTGAAAATTGAATGGAAGCTTTTCATTGATTGTCTGTTCAATTACTCGTTTCCCTGCAAATCCTATTAATGCCCGAGGCTCTGCTAATATAATATCTCCCAGAAAAGCAAAGCTTGCACTAACTCCCCCTGTGGTAGGATTCGTTAATACGCTGATGTATAATCCTCCTGACTCACTAAAGCTCGATACAGCTGCAGCCGTTTTTGCCATCTGCATTAAAGAAAAAACTCCTTCCTGCATTCTGGCGCCACCAGAAGCAATAAAAATTATAACCGGAGTTTTTTGTATTTTTGCATCCTCAAATAATCTGGTTACTTTTTCACCAACAATGACCCCCATACTTCCCATCATATATCTGGTATCCATAACTCCAACCATAACCTTCTGTCCGTCAATGCATCCCTTTCCTGTTACAATAGCTTCATTTAAACCAACTTTGCTTACTATACGCTCATGTTTTTCCAGGTATCCAGGAAATTCAATAGGATCATAAAATTTAGTATGTACATTAGTTTCTTCAAATGTATCTTGGTCAATTATCATAGCAAGTCTTTTCTTATAATCCAGTGTTCCATAATAACCACATAAGCTACAGACATAATTATTTTGGATTATTTTTTTTCTTTCAATAATCCCGCCACACTCTTTGCACTTAATAAATAAATTCTGAGACATTAATTTTACCGCCTCCAAACATTATCTTTACATCTGAAATTTCATTATTTTTAGTACAGAATTTTTATTATGAAAGCATCTCTTTTAGCAAGTGGTATGGAAAGTACCCCAATAAAGTCTATTAAGCACTCCAAAACCATCGTATCCTAGCGAAAAAAACCTATCACCATTATATGTAACGCAATTCTCACCGTAAATATCGTAACCTGAATAGGGTTCAACTCAAAATTGTTCCATCTCTTTTAAGATTATATATTTAGTAATTATTCTGAGATATATCTTCTAACTTGACGATGCAACCTTTCTTTACAGAATAAATTCTATTTTCAAATAAGACCAATAACCTCATACAATTTTTCTTCCAACAATTTATATAAATTGTTTTTATTTACCTATCCTACCATTATATAACAATTAAATCAAGTATTTTATTGCTATATTTTATCTTTATTTTACATGTACCATTTTCTCTTGAAAAACTAACCGTCATTACTTTAATAAGGTTTGAAAGTAGGTATTGAAAGTAGGTATTGAAAAAGCTCTTTATCATCTTAACTTAACATCATCCTCCTTGTACTTCTAAACCTGAAAACGATGGTTATGGAGCTAACTATTTGGATAAACAAAAGCATGTTCGTATTAGATAAGTTCTGCCTTGTAAGATTCCTTGTAAAAAGCGTAGCGCATATGGTAGAACAGGCAAATACCATGAAGCAGATGATTATGATGAATTTAGCTTTGAGGATAAGGCAGCAAATAATGAATTATATAGGAAACTGATAACTTTACAGAAAGTGAAGAAAGAAATAGAACAGGCGTGAAAGTATATCATGAACAACTGGGATGGTTAATAAAAGGAGCAGACAACATGGCCAGGCCCCGTGATTTGCTTGGAATGGTGGAAATATCTATGACCTCTAATGTATTAGAAATACAACGAACGGCAGGAAGAAAGGGACGAAGAAAGAGATACCATAGTAAAAGTTATGCAAAAAGGGAATTGTTACAAAAGAAAAAAAAGAAGGAAAGGCTTTATCAACTAAATAAAAACTTCGCCTTTCCCTTAAAACTGTGTTTTCATTTATTTGTCTCTTTCATCCGCTTCATTCTGCGGTCGACACTTCCATATCCGCATTACCAGCGTCAGCCGCTACGTCCCCGCTTCCCGTTACTACCTTATCTTCTTGTTCCAATTTGTTCAATTTATTCCTTATCTCATTTTTTTCTTTATCGTCAAACATAGACTTATGTTTTTTATGTTTTTCATTTACATGAAGCATGGCTGTCGCTTTTGCTATATGATAAAGTTCCGGACTGAATTTCATCAATTTTTGCTCATCTTTTGCAGGAACTTTGTCACCTCTGGATATTCGTCTGGCAATCTCTAAGAGCTTTGCCATATCACTAATTGCATCTTTTCTTTCGTTACTTGCTTCCAGCTGTTCCTGATATGACTCCATAAATGCTTTCAGATTATTCTGCCTATTCCTAGCTGCCAAAAATGGATTACCTGCCTTTTGCTCCTGTAACATCTCGATACCTTCTGCAGAAATACTCAATCTGTCCGTTTTGGAAGAGAACCCTGTTTTTTTACCCTTCCCAGAATTATTTCCAACTTGATTTCTTCCAGCATTTGATGAATAACTGTTTATAATAGAAAGCGAACTCTTTTTGCTTTTAACTTCACCCGCATTTGTGAATATCATTTTCTAACCTCCAGTTTAAATATGGTTATCTGTTAAATCTATAACGACGATATCCAGTCATTTTGACCTGGACCATACCCCTTACTTTGTCCGACCTTTTATAATGTTTCTGCCCTCTCAAAACAGATAATTGATACTATATATATCGGCACGCATTTTACTAATCTTTACAATATGTAACCAAATAGATTTTCGTATCAGAATATATTTTAATTTTGGAAACAATAGCCACCAGAAATGAGGTGGTTTCTTGATGTATCCAAGCCCTTCCATAGCGCTATTGTTAATTCATTTGGCTGACATTAATCATTGTTTAACCTCACAGCTTAGGCATCGTAATAGGCATGCAATACTGCTCAATCGTAAGCGCAGCAGAGATAAGTCGCCGTTCATCTGCACCGTAAAGTATCATACCGCGTGGCGTTCCGTCGTCAGCCATGCAGAGCCACAATGCTAAGGATGGCAACCCTATAAAATGCATAATGTTAGTTGGTCCAGTCATTAAACAGGCATTATATCCTCGAATACTTTCAATTATCTGAGTACGAAGTCTCTTGCGTTCTGACAGAGCTTCAATATACGCTATGTCATCAAGCTTTCCGGGAGCGCCATCCAATGCGCCACGCAGATAAGCATTGCCGTATTTCATCATTTGCTCCGGATTTTTCTCATAATATCCAACTATTTCCTCAAGCGTCCGACGCTGTGCCTTTGAATGAGATAGATATTCCTCAAGATCATGCTGAAACTCACAGCGCATAATATCACACTGCTTTTCTGTATAAGCCTGAATGACCTCTGTGACCTGTACATGGTCGCATTTTAGTACGCTGAGTAGCGCTTCATATCTCGAAAGCTGCGCTTTGGAAACCTGATCCCGATTAAAAATGTTAACTGCAAGATGTAGGTTTTCCGGTGAAACGGGTTCCACCGGCTGTAATGCATCGTCTTTCATACACGAATAAACAAGCAATGCGTCGGTCAGGTTATGGGTAATAGGTCCTGCACTGTCGAGGGTTTTAGCAATAGGTATGATTCCTCGTGAAGACAAAGCACCATGTGCGGGCTTAAGTCCCGTAACACCATTTTCGGTGACACAGCCGACTATGGAGAAGGAGGTATCCGTACCAACTGCAGCAGAACAAAAGCCTGCCGACATTGCAACAGCGGAACCGGAGCTTGATCCACCGGGACTTTTTGTTCTGTCATAAGCATTTTTCACTTGACCGCCATGCGAACTGTATCCTGCCGGCATATTGCTGCCGGTATAGTTTGCAAATTCAGTCATATTGGTTTTTCCTAGTACCAAAGCACCGTTGCGGTGCAAATTTGCAACGATGGGAGCATCATTTTTGGCAATGTTGTCCATGAGAGCAAGACTACCGGCCGTGGTATGTAATCCTGAAACATCAATATTGTCCTTTATAAGCACCGGAAGCCCAAACATGGCTCCATTACGGCCCGTTTTTATGGAATCCATTTTTCTTGCTTGTGCTATGGCATTGCTATTTAATTCTGCTACCGTATTAAGACCTTCACCCCTGTCAAATTTATCTATACGTTCCATATATGCCCTTGTAAGCTCTTCAACACCAAGACGTTTGTCCCGAATCGCACGGGCAAGGTCCATTGCTGTCATTGTAAACAACTCATTCATAACACCCTCCATTGGTTAAAGTCATTGTTCTTTACTTTATCAACCCATTCTTATACGGATAAAAGTTTGCAGCTTCAAGACAATAATTGTAGTGATTCCTTATTTATTTTCATCATTTACAAAATTCATCAAAATATTGTAGGTATCCGAATCGAGGTTATTTGTTGGCTCATCCTCAACAATCGCTATGTTTATTTAATGGTATTAATCAATTTCCTGTAGGTTTCTAAAATCACATTCCATGCGTCATCACTTGGTATATGCCCTGTTTCTTGCATCTTCAAATATGTTATATTTTCATTTTCATCCGCTGCTTTTTGTAAGAAAAGCTAATCGGAATAAGGGTCTGTTTCTCCCTGCAGTAGATACAATGGACATCTGATATTTTTAATCTTCTCTTTTGTATCTATTTCGTAAAGTGTATCTAAAAGCTTCTTCATCCTTTTTGTCTTAAAGCACTGCGAGAAACAATGCCATACATCCAGAATATTATAATCCGGGCTAAACAGTATCCGGAATGCACATAGTGACGTCTTCCTGTAAGTAATACCTTTCTTTCTGAACAACATTGATTTCGTTTGAAATATTGCAACTCTTTCTAATTCCAGATAATGTTCCATATCATCATATTTTTCGCACATATCCACGATTCTCCGTTTTCTGCTGGACAATTCTACATCTTCTAATTGTCGTATCAGATTTTTCTTACTATCACTAATACTTGTTACCTGTCCTATTGCAAGAAAAGCTTCCACATCATCCTGTATCAGATATAACGCCTCCATGGCAATGATATTTCCTAATGAATAACCGCTGACATAAATTTTATTACAAGGAAATTTTACTTTAATGCATTGAATCAAATCTCTTAACATGACTATGTAATCATTCATTTCTAACGAGCTGGTATCCTTTGTATAATTGATCACATTTATTTCTATATAGCTATGCGGCAGAGAAAGCAGCAATAGCAAAGGGTTATTAAGTCTTATAGCTAATTATGTAAAAACCAATGTTATTAAGTAAGCTGAATAAGAAATACAATAAAATTGTTCTAAGTAAAAATCAGGTAACTGGTTTGGCTTCTGCGCCTCCAGTTACCTTTTCTTGAGCTTATTTAATTAACTCCTATTAAGGTTTTAAAATAACCTTAATGCAGTTATCCTGTTTCTTATCAAAAATTTCATATGCATGTTCCCCTTTATTCAAAGATAACCTATGAGTTATAATATCAGTAGCATCAAATTTTCCTTCTTTTATCAGGTTAAGTATCCGATCTACATAAGTGTGCGCCGGGCATTGTCCCATTTTTAAAGTAATATTTCTTGCAAAGAAATCTCCGAGTGGAAACATATTATACCTACCGCCATACACACCTACTAAAGAGACAGTCCCTCCCTTACGGACTGCCTGAGTAGCTATCTCAATAGCAGATTTAGAACCACCTTGAAGTTTTAGTACAGTTTCAACCATTTCAAATGCAGTCATTTTCCCATCCATACCTACGCAATCAATCACTACATCTGCACCACCATGGGTAATTTCCTTAATATATTCTCCTGTATTATCATGCTGCTCAAAATTAATAACTTCTACTCCATATTTTTTTGCATGTTCCAGCCGGTAGTTAATATAATCCACGGCAATAATCCGCTTTGCTCCATGAAAAGCAGCCCATTTGATTGTCAAAAGCCCTACCGGGCCGCAACCCAAAACGACAACGGTATCATCTTTCTTCACTCCCCCGTTTTCAACTCCCCAATAAGATGTAGGAAGAATATCAGTAAGAAAGAGTACCTGCTCATCCGTCAGTTCTTCCGGTACAATGGTCGGACCCACATTAGCATAAGGAACTCGCAGATACTCCGCTTGCCCTCCATCGTAGCCTCCATAAGTTTTGCTGTAACCAAAAATTGCTCCGGCTTCTCCATTCGCATTCGAATTGTCACACTGGCTCCACAAATCATGTTGGCAGTACCAGCAGTGACCACAGGAAATTGGGAAAGGGACAATAACCCTATCCCCTTTTTTAACCTTGTGCACCTCTTTTCCTGTTTCTTCAACAATTCCCATAGTTTCATGTCCAAGCACAAAGCCATGAGGCATGTTAGGTACCATGCCATGAATTAAATGTAAATCCGAACCGCAAATAGCAGTTGATGTCACCTTCACGATAATATCATCTCTATTAATAATTTTGGGATCACTAATATTCTTTACCTTTACATTTTTCATTCCTTCATAAACAATAGCCTTCATATAACTTCCTCCACATATATTTTTAAAATTAGCTTTTCCTAATGGGACAGAAGTATACTTATTTAAATTTATAATTATAATAAAAATCTGTTTCTTCCCCGGATATCTTTCTAATTAGTATAAACCCGATGCTTATAAATAGTGGTATCAAATGCTAAAACAGCAGCTCCATCTGTTCCATCTCTTCCACCTTAATTTGGGAAGCGCGAACGGTAAGTATGGACTTTTCTCCCTTAATATGTTCCCCTTTCAGATATTGTATATCCTTTTGCAGGCCGGAGTCCATTAGATTAAGGACATAGATATTGTCGAAGCGGTTATAGATGGATTCACCACCCAGTCCGGTAAGACATATTAATTGCGTATTGTTTTTCTTTGCTACATCCATTAACGGTTTTAATAGATGTGCCGCATTGGTTTGAGCGAAAGGATTGTCCATCACTAAGACCTTTCCTTCCTCCCTCTCATAAAACAAATCGGTATCCTCTCTTCGCATATAGGAAAGCAGACTGGAAAGGACGACAAAAGCGGATAAAAATCCCTCCCCACCGGAGTTTTTTGCCACCTCTGCCCAGGTGATTGGATATTCTCGCTGTGCTTCAATCTTATATAATTTAATTCCGACATTTCCGATTCCGACTACGGTATCATACAGATTCTTGGTTGTCACATGGGCTCCGATCATTTCCTCAATATTTTCATTTTCGCTAAGCCTTTGAAGTCCCCGCATCGTCAGTTCTTCCATAAAATCCCGAAGTCTTAGCTGATAGACACTTTCCTGCTCTTCCCATTCCGGCAGCTTTATTTTAAGCATTTTAATGGAACGGTCCCGTACCGTTATTGTAGAATTGCGGTCAATCTTCCCAAGGTTTTTGTGTATCTCGCAGATATAATCAAGCAGCATTTCGATTACTTTCTGCTGTTCTTTTTCCACCATTGCGATGTCTACTTCCAGCTTTTCCAGTAACGCATGAAAGGAGGATAGAATAATCGTTAACTGCTCCAGCACCCCTTGCGGTTCGCCTATCAGTTGCAGCATGGTTTCCAATGGTCTTTTAAAAAATTCCTCTTCATAATTCTTCTTCCGGGCGATACTGTCAAGGCATTTTCTAAGGACTTCCCTCTTATTATCCTGAACCTCATTTGATTTACGATAATCCCTTACCAACCTGCCACGGAAATTGACAAGTTCTTTCCTGCTTAATTCCCTCAGATTGTTTTTTTCCGTACCACTAAGTTCATCTTCAAAAGTAAAGGTTTTATCCGTTGTAAAATCTTCGAATTCCGCCAGATTGGATAAATTATCTTCGTAGCTTTGTATCTTTTCTTCGCAGGACTTTACATGCCCCTCTTCCTTTACAATGTCCGCTGAAATCAGCTTCGCGCGCTTCTTAAATTCCAAATCAATAATCCGGTCTCGCGGGATCGGCTTCGTTTTTTCAAACTTCTCTTCCAACTGCATTTTTCCATCCATTATTTTATTCTGAAGAACTGCAATGTTGGTAGATATTTTATTATACTCCTTTTGAAGCTTTCGGGATTTGTCCTCCTGGGAGCTTTTCTCCTTTCGGATTTCCCGCTCTAAAAAGCTGTCTGCCTTAACCTCCTTATAATCCTGTTCAGCAAGGTTATATAAGGCTTCTTTATCCAGTAATTGCGTCTGCTTTTTCTCAAATCTGTCCTTCGCCCGCTTCAGGTTTTCTTCCAGCTGAAGCTGATCGTCGCTGATCTTCTTCGTCAATGCCTCAAATCTCGCTTCGATGTCTTCGATATCCTTACTAAGACGTTCCCCGGTCTGATAAGTCTGATATTCATTGACTTTCCTTTGTAAATCTTCCAGCCTGATATTTCCTCTTTCCCGATTTGCAGCAGCATCCCGAATAAATTGATTAATTTCTCCGATCCGCTGCCTGCACTCCCCGATATTGCGGTCCAGGACTTCCAAGTCACCTGTTATCTGCTCTGATTGCTTCCTGTTTTCAAGATAATCTTCATATTGCTGATACAATTTCTCAAAATCTTGAATTTGGTTCTTCAGGGTCAGCTCCTGCTGATTGTTATAATCAATTTCATTCGATAACTCCCGCTGCTGCCGCTGCAGGCTCTCCTTTTTATTACGCAATCGATTTAACGCTTCCTCTGTCTCCGCAATCGTTTGATGGAGGGTCTCCAGCTTGGTGATACAATTTTTATAAACGTCTTCGGTAACTGTCTGATACTTTATCTCATTGTATTTATCCTCATATTCTTTTATCTCTTCTTCCTTCTGCTCCAGAAGTTTATTGACCTTATGAGTCTCAGATTGCTTCCGATCCAACAATTCTTTTAAGGCTTTCTCATCCAGCAAATGATGATTAAACATTACAAAGAAGCTGATTTTATTCATCTCATAGACACAATTGACTTCCTCGCTATGCCGAAATGTCAGGTCCTCTCTCTTTATAATCGGTATCGGAAAGGAGGTATAAAAATCGATCTGGCCGGCTGCCAGGTGCTTCAGTTCCTTTGCACTCATAATGATACTGTAGGGCAGCATCGGATTCTGTTTCACGAATGCCTGATTCACAGCAGCAGAATTACCGTTCTTTTTCAGCCAATCCATACCATATACATAGGATACATCCATATCATTTAACAATTCACTGAACTCTTTTGGCAGCTCCAGCATCTTACCAGATTCCAGCTTCCGAAATTCCTCTTCCAATTCTTCCTTTTTACGTTCTAAGGTCCGCTTGGCCCGCCCAAGCTCCTCAAGCTTTCTTTCAAAGACCTCGCCGATTGTCTGTGATTGGAATAAATCCTCTTCCCCAAGACCGATAAACCGAAGGATGATTCTTCGCGCTTCTAATTGTGCCTCGTATCCGGATAAGCGTTCCTTTTGATGCATCCGCTGCTGCTTTAATTCTCCCGCCATCGCATTGCCGTCTTCCATGTCACGGCTACAGGAGGTAATGCTCTCATCCGTCTGTTCCTTCCTGCTCTTAAGCTGTGTTAAGGTTCTCTGAATATCTTCCAGAGTATCCTTTAAATGAACCCTCCTTACTTCCAATGTCCCCTCTTCATATACTCTTAAAATATTTCGTTCCAGATTCGTCCCATAGCGTTTATTAAAATCACTTTCTTCCTGATTAAAGGCATCTATCTTTGCTTGCAGCTGCCCGAGTATTTGCTTTAATTCCTGAGCCTCTTTTTGCTCCCCGGCTTCCTTCTGCGTTAAGCTCATAAGCTCGTCCTGTTTCGAGAGCAATAGCTCCTCCTGCTCCTTAAGATACTGTCTGTGCTTATCAAGCTCTTCTTCATAATAACATCTAAGGTTATAGCCCAATTGGTTTCTCTCCGGCAGCAGGTCCTTCTCCTGCGTCCTTAATATCTCCAGCTTATTTTCCAGTAACAGAACCTCACCGGAGCAATCCTTATACTCCTCATATAATCCAGCACATTCTATGGTATGCAGCCGGAAGGTCAAAGAATCGATTTTTCTCTGAAGTTCTTCCTTTTCCCTCTCCATTTCTTTTTGCTCTTTGGATAAAAGTTCCATCTCGTCCACAAGACAATAATGCTGATAGGAAGCCTCTTCATAACGTACCGATTGCAAATTATGCTCTAATAATGCCAGCTTATCCCCAAGTACAGCGCGCTCTCCGATCTTTTCCTCTAGCAGGGAATAAAGGGAATTTCGAAGAAATGCAATCTTTTCTTCATATTGCAGCTTCTCCTGTCTGGCAAGATTAAACTGTACCGCACTTTCCCGAATAATATCGGCATCCGATTGAAAGGATAGAATCGTTTCCTTCCGCTCTATCTTGGACTGATTATCCTTGTATTGAAGAATAAATTTATGGATGATGCTTGCAAATTCCCTCATCCTATTCTCTTCCTTATTCAATTTACTCTCCACAGCGGATAGGAACCATTTTTCTACTAATCCGGCCTCATCCTTGGCATCCTTAAATAGCTCTGACAAGCCGGATTCCTTCAGATTTATCTTCTTAATAATTGCTTCCCATTCCGTATGATTAATCTGAAATTCCTTCAGGTGGTCAAAATATTTCTTCTGCTGGGCAGACTGGTTCAAATCAAAATACTGAAAATTCAGGCCCATCTCCCGCTTTGTTTCCTCAAATAGCAGCTTGCAGGCATTAAAGCCCTTTAGCCTTTTGACCTTACCATCCGTCTCAATCACAGGAAAATTGTGAATATCGAAGGGGTTCGGTTCCTTATACTCATGAACAAAATTCACAATATCCAGTTCCTCCCTGGAATCTTCCTCCGAAGCCTGTTTTTGGCGAACCATCATTCCCACAAGGACATATCCTGCCCCTCCGTCCAGAACCCATTCCGTCAGTAGAAAGGTAGGCCGGTTGGTTGTAAAAAAGCTTGCGAAGGCACGATCCGTGGTATCCCGGTACCGTTTTCTGACAAAAGGAGCAATCATCATCTGGACCAGGACCGACTTGCCACCGCCATTTTGCAGGGACAAGAGGGTACTGTCTCCATCAAAGCAAAAGGTTTCGTCTTCCATTCGCATCGTATTATTATTATAATTAAGATTAATCGCCCGAAAACAGTTGATCTTACTCATCCTCAGTCACCCCCAGAACCCGCATAACCCGGTTATAGTTATTCTTATTCAATAAATTAAAATCCATAAAATGATCCAGCTTCTTCGTTGTCTTAATCATTTCATCCGCTTCAATGTAATCAATCAGCCCTTGCTTCTGCAAAAAGGTCAGAATCGTGTGCAGAAAGCCCTCCTTGGTTGTCTTCTGCCTGGAACCCCTGTCATCACTGCGCAAAGCTTCAAAGGCTTCCAGCATATTGGAAAAGGCAAGCCCCCCCTGCTCATCCTCCCCCGATTGATTGGAGACGCCTTCCCTTAACCGCTCCGCGATACAATTCATCAACTCCCCCACCTTCATGAAGTCCCTGGTCTTACTGGAGCTGCTCTGCCCGTCATAGAATTCTACCAGCAAGGTTAAAATTACAAATTGGGATAGGTAATAATCCTTATCCGTAGCCGTAGATTTACATAAAGTGGATTTGAGCAATGCCTTGGAGAAGCCCAAAAAATCATTGTCCTCCTTCGGTATCAGATAAACCACATTGCCATACCGTTCAATATTGCTTTCAGCCGCTTCCCCCTGGCGTTTTACGAGATTCATGATCGCTTCGTTTTCCGTATATGCCCGGTAAAGATCTAATTCCTCTTCTTCTTTTAATTCCCGGTATTGCAGCAGATAATAAAATATCCTCTGACTCGCCGTAATATCCTCCAATTCATAAGCCATACTTACTCTCCATTCTGCTGAAACACCGCGATTTAAGCATCAGCACAAATTTGCAAGCGAATTGTTTATCAATTCGCTATGTGAAAATTGTCTTTTATTTTCACATTACTCCCAATTTATTCTATCCGAAACATAACATTACTGCATCGTATCTTTTTCATCTGTCCACTCTCACTGGGTATATTTAGAAATTCAACCACCTCTCCATCCGTTCTGGTTACCTCCAGAAGCTTTAGCCTTTTGAATTTTTCATTCTCTTCTACCAGCTCCAGCAGACACAGATTGATCTGGAAGTCCCTGACCGAATCCGCAAAATGCTCATCCCGCTCTTTCCGGAGGTTATCAAAAATAAACACTCTATTTTTAATTAACTCTACCATAATCTCTCGAAAAATTTCCAGATTAGGAATCAATAATTCTCTGTCCTCTTCTGTCAGAGCACTTTTAAGCTCCTGCAACGAAAGCTCCCGATGCAAAACGGTATATTTTAGAATACAAAGTAAGCTGTCCTTATATACCCTTAGCTTTTTCTCCAGCTTTTTCCTTTGTTCGTTTCTCCATGCCTCATCATCAAAATCCTCTAAATCTTCCGCTTCTTCAAGTTCCCTTGCCCTAATGCTTTTCTGATATTCAAAAGCTTTCCCGACATGATAGGTCTTGTCCATTTCTCTGTTGAATAAGGGGCGCAGAAAGATATCCAGCTGCTCCAGATGTTTTGCATCTTCTAAAATAGGACGATACAACTCATTACGGAAGGAAAACCGTTTAATCAAAGACATCTGCGATAGGGCTTCTAGTTCTTTCGTATACATGGATTTCAGATCAAAGTGGGTGGACAAAATCTTCTGATACTCATCCAGCGCCCGGTTAATGTATCCTTCTATTATCTTAAGATTTTTCAGGTTACCGGCTTCCTTATCCTCCAGCTTTTCCACATGAATGTCCTGCTGCTCCAGGCCCTCCACCAGTTTTCTGACATGCTCACGATAAGCGCCGAATTTCTTCTTCGTGTCGTCAATCGTTATCAGGTTATCATCCAAAATCCGGCTGTATTCCGAAACGGTAAACTGCAGCGCATTCTGCCTGATTTTTCGCATCGCCTCCTGCATCCTCTGAAGCTGGATACGAAGCAGATTAAAAATATTCTTGATATCATCCACTGCTTTATCATAACTGGCCTTCTCCATATGAAGCTTAAAGATCATTTCATGAACGGTAAGCTTCATGTTGCTCTCTATTTCCAAGGTGGACAACATAAGATTATACCCATCCTCCGTCAGATAGTAGGAGGTTCTTCTGACATCCTCATTGATATAGATAATCTTATTGGCAATAAAGCTGATATGTATCTCCTGATATTGACCTTTCTCATAATCAAAGCCCTGAAAATACATTGCCCTTCCATCATCACAAAGAATAACATTTACAATGAAATCTCCCAGCCCTTTGCACTGGTCATAGGATATTTGCTTTTTAAACCATTTCATATTGATGGTGTCAATAAAATTACCGATATCGTCTATGGTACAGGACTCGTCCTTTAAAGACTGCTCCATAATATATAATAAAACAGAGAATATCAGATTCGTCTGTTCATATAGCATATTAAAGCCATACTGCTTCCAGGTTCCCTTTTGTATACTGTTTTTAAAGAGCAGACCATAGGAACCAATACTCTTCATTCTCTTTGTAAAATCATTTAAAAAATCCAGATCCATAATAACCTCTATTCTGCCGTAACATTATAAATTTACACATTGCAAACTTACTGCATGGAAAATCTTTATATAAAGTTCTTAAAAATCTTTCCTCTGAAGTATCTCTTGCGGAATATAGCTGTTTTGCTCTAATAAATGCTTCATCTGTTCCTGTACCTTGTTTGAAAAATAGGAGAAAAACTCGATACCGATATTACGATTCTGCCCTTCCTTCATATCAGGCAATTTGATCCGGTCAGCCTTATTAAGCATAGCTTCATAGGCAGTACAGAACGGTTTTAGCTTAACCTTGTCCCGAAAATTTTCCTGCAGAGTTTCATAGATGAGAATCCCTTCATAATCCAAATCACCAAAATATAATATTTCATTTTTCTCATCATTTAAATATGGCTCTACGCAAAATGTAAAATCCCGAAACGACTTATGAATACTCTTTCCGGCGCCATAAATCAGCGTCCCTATCTCTTCCCCTAAGATCCTCGAATTGTTTCCCAGTAAATGCTTTCTCATACTATAGAAGGTATCCTTATTCTCTAAGATAAGTATTTTCTGCGGTACCCTTTTATGATGAGAATAATAAGCCAGGGGCTCCGTCGTATCATAAACATTTATGTCTTCCGGTTTCAGACCGAGGTTTTTCAAAATCCGGATCCCGCCTTCTCTGTTCAGAAATTTCTCCCTGCCCCAGATCTCAAAGCTCCGTTCGTTATATGATACCGCCTCTTTCAGGCATTCTTTATGCTCCTTAATAAAATCATTTAATAATAGCACAAACAGCCTATCCTTTAGATAGGCTTCTAAGTTTCCCATATAATAGTCATTTTTTAGAATTGGAACCAATTGATACATCAGTTCCTCCTGATAGGCGCTATAGTCCTTAGATGGCCGATCGATGCGGTATCTCTGATAAAGAGCCGGTTTTTTCCCGTTAAGCCCGGAGCTCTTAATCGGTGAAATCAATCCTTTCCCAGTCAGATCAGACACCAGTTCAACCAAGCCGGCATAGTTTTGAACTCTCATAAAATCTTGAAGATCTTCTATTGCAATTTTGTTTTTCGGAAAATCAGTTATCTTTCTCATAACAATTCCTTATCGGATGTTTTCCTATATATTAACATAAAACTCTCAAATATGCCAGCTGTTTCTCTGCTTTATCCGTTCGCAATATTTTATATTTCATCATTTTCCTTTCGTGTAATGATGCATGAAGATCACCAAACGAATCCTGTATCAATGCTACCCGTCCATTTTTAACATCATCATCCGCTTCTGCAAGTGTTTTGAGTAATTCCAGCTGAAATTTCATATGATAATAATCCTTTTCATTATAGTGATTTCTTAAATCTGCTGAAGGTCTGATTGCTACTCCCATGGTATCGCCTCTCTTCGATACGTTTCATAGTCAAATCATACCATAACACGGCTGTATCATCCATTGATTACTTTGATTATTTTGAATGCATATTGTTTTACTTAATAAGTGAATCCTTTTCGTTACGAAAAAAGTGATGTATGAAGTCACATCATTCATACACCATCTTCTTTATAATATATTGTATTTCTACTTCATTCTATCGGTATCTTTCTTTCGGCTTCTACTCTTTTGGCACATCATTGTGCTTGCCAAAGAGCAGGAACATTAGAAGGTTCCCAGCCGATTAATGAAGTATGTGCCTGTATACATTTGTAATTTTTACCGCTATAGGAAACGATCTCTCCTGCCTTATATGCAGTATTCGGAGCCCATGCCGGATAGTTACCTTCAATATTAATTGTATAAATAGCACTTGCTATTGCGGAATCATACATTCCAGGCGCTGTAGCATAGGCTTTAATGGTAGTATTCGAAGATACATTAATTGGGCCGGAGTAAACAGGTGAATTGGAATTTGGTGTGCTTCCATCCGTAGTGTACCGGATTACTGCTCCACTCGTAGCACAGGAAATCGTTACGCTCTGAGCCGAGTTATAGGTTCCCCCTGCCGGACGAAAGGTTGGCGTTACCACTGTCTGCTGCTGACCGCCTCCACCTAGTGAATTAAGATGCGGTTTGACCGTATTGGCAAAATTATAGCCGTTAGAAGCGTCCCAGTTAATTGACCATGTCATAGCACCGCGAATCGTGGGATATGTCTGAGGCGGCTTAAATGATCCCGCATTGGACCCGTTATACAAACAATCAATCGCTGCATTCACAACGGATGGCGATACATATCCGCCGCCGGCTCCGGATGGAGAAGCCGGCAGACCAAGACCTACCTGATCCGGGCGCAGTCCATTTTCAAGCTGGATCGTCGCAAGTGCAGTAAGAAAATCCTCATTTCCCTGTGAATATATTTTTCCGTCATACCCAAGCATCGAACCAGAATTATAATACTGGGTATTGACAATGGTAAGTATATCTTTAATGTTCAAAGCCAATTGGAAATAAGTGCTTTGTGGAGACTGCATGTATAATGTTTCCGGAGCCATGGTTATAATTAAATCGGCTCCTGCTTTTGATGAAAGCGAGTGTAAAGCCGATGCCATATAAGTTGGGTCTACTCCATTCTCTAAGTCAATATCCACACCATCAAACCCATACTCTGTCATCAGCGAATAGACGCTGTTAGCAAAGTTAGTTGCAGCATTGGAATCAGCAACTCTGACCGTACCGTTCTGTCCGCCGACAGAGATAATAACCTTCTGACCGCGCGCTTTCGCTGCAGCTATATCCGATATAAACTGAGATTTTGTATAGCCGCCAAGTGCTGATGATAACCCGGAATCCAAAGTAAAATCAACAGCTCCCGGAGTACTTGTAGCATCGGCAAATGCAACCGCAATAATATCATAAGCCACCGGAACATCGCTAATACGCAGACATTTTGCACCGTTATTGAAGTTCTGCCAATAGCCGGTCAAAAGATGTGTGGGCAGTCCGCTTTCTGCTTTTGAAGTAATTGGTGAAAATCCCATAGTTACTACTGTTATCATCAGACATACCAAAAGAAAAGCCAATATTTTTTTACCTTTCACATGAATACCTCCATTTTTTTATCAATTTTATAGATGCGTTTATTTTTTTCGTCTACAGAGCAGCTTATAATGCTCTTAAGCTGCTCTGTAATATGGGGTTATTTACTGTAGCTGCCAAAGAGCAGGAACATTGGAAGGTTCCCAGCCTGCCAGCGAAGTATGTGCCTGAATACATTTATAATTTTTACCGTTATAAGAAACGATATCGCCTGCCTTATATGCTATATTCGGAGTCCATGCCGGATAGATATCGTCTTTGTTAATCGTATAAGTGGCACTGACTACTGCTGAATCATTCATTCCAGAAGCTGTCGCATAAGCTTTGATTGTAGTCGTGGATGCTACTTTAATTGGATCTGAGTAAATAGGTGAGCTGGAATTTGGTGTACTTCCATCCGTAGTGTACCGGATTACTGCTCCACTCGTAGCACAGGATAATACTACGGACTGCTCTGATGAATAGGTACCTCCGGTAGGATGGAAGACAGGTTCTGCTGTAACATTAGCCAAATTGATGGTGTAAGCAGCCACAGCTATGTCAGAATCACTCATTCCAGGCTTCATGGCTATCGCCTTTAACGTTGTTGTGCTTGCTATATCGATTGCTCCGGTATATATTGTTGAATCTGCCGTAGGTACGGAACCGTCTGCTGTATACCGTATCGTAGCATCCGTCGTTGCACAGGATATCGTTACCAACTGGGTCGAATTATAAGTTCCGCCGGCAGGGCTAAAGGTTGGTGCCGCTACTTTTGACGTAGAATCAAAAGTATAAGTTGCAGCAGCAACATTGGAATCATAAGCACCTGATTTGTATGCAATCGCCTTTATAGTTGTTGTGCTGGATACCGGTATCGGACTGGAATAAGTTGGAGAGCTTATTGTCGGTTCTGAGCCATCCGTAGTATATCTAATTTGTGCACCGCTCGTCGCATCCGAAATTGTAACGGATTGGGGTGAACTGTAATTACCTCCCAGAGGGTTAAAAGTAGGCGCTGCTACAGTTTCTCCGGTTCCGCTGCCTGTATAGAGGGACCATAATGTTGGAGAAATTGATGGTTCCCATCCTTTAATAGCTGTATGAGCCATGATACATTGATACACTTTGCCATTGTAGGAAACCATGTCTCCAACCTTGTAAGTAGTACCTGTAGCCCAAGGCAGATAGGTAATTGCGTTCGTAATAACATAATCCGCACTTGTAACAGTAGAATCATTTAATCCGTCTTTAAATGCTTTTGCCTTTATCGTCGTACTCGAATTGGTTGTCAGATGGATTTGACCTGTGTATTCAGTTGAAGCTGAAGTAGGTGTGGAACCGTCCGTGGTATACCTGATTGTAGCACCCGGAGTAGCACAAGAAATTGTTATATCTTGCGCCGTATTATAGGTACCCCCGGCAGGACGAAAGATAGGCGGAGCTACCGTTGTGTTATCTAGCATCGTATAGGTACTGCTTGCCGGAAGTGAATCGTTCATGCCCGGTTTGAATGCAATAGCCCTAATCGTAGTGGTAGTTGTAGTATTGGTGCATTTTAAACTGATCGGTCCGGTATAAATAGCAGAAGCTGAAGTAGGATCACTTCCGTCCGTCGTATACCGAATTGCAGCACCCGGAATAGCACAAGAAATCGTTATGGATTGATCTGTATTATATGCTCCTTCGGCAGGGCTGAATACAGGTGTTGCTACCGTTTCCATAGTATTGTTGATCAGCTTGTTGTAAATGGTATTAGTCAGTGTATGATTATTATCATCACCGGAAATCTCCCACACCATCATACCGCCATACCCATTGTCATTTACATAATCACATTTTTGACTTAAGGATATCTGATCTTCATAGGTAAACATGGTACCTGAGGATGCATTGTAAAGGTATGGTGTATTTGAGACAGAATCTCTGTATTTTACATACCCATTTGCATTCTCCATGGTCAGCAGTGTAAAATACGGATATTGTCCGCCTGGTGCACTTGGGTTGTCCCAAGAGCCCGTAGCAGCACCGGTTGCATTTGCAAACAGACCATTGGTTCCTCCTGATACACCTATCCACCCGCGTGAATAATATGGCGTTGCAGCATTGAGTTTACTTGCAGGAATGCCGTAATTTTCCCGTAAATTTCTCATGGCATAATCAACATTATATTTATTTTTTGAATCAATCGGTGATGTAGGGGATGGATCATTCGGGTTTGCATACATAGGGGATGCATTGTTGGTTATGTTTTCCCATGCACCATGGAAATCAAAAGTCATAACATTAAGCCAATCCAGGTACTGCGCATACTTATCCGGCTCTTGCAGCTCAAGCTTGTCATATCCTCCGGCAATCGCAGTAGTAAGCAGTTTATCTGATAATCCGTTAGCGTTATAAGCTGCACGAAGTTCTTTAAACAACGCAGTAAAGTTCTCTTTATCCTCCGGTCCTCCGGGACATCCCTTGTCATACTGATCCTTTGGATCTGCTGCCCTATTGACACCTGGATATTCCCAGTCTATATCAATGCCGTCAATAAATGGATATTGTTTCAGAAAATCTACTACACTCTGTATAAATGTTGCTCTGGTTTCAGGCGTCAATGCCATCTTGTGGAAGTTCTGACCTCTGGTCCACCCTCCCACTGAGATCATGATCTTCACATTCGGATATTGGGTTTTATAGTATTTATATTCCCCCATATGTCCCCGAAGCTCGCCCCATGCTCCAGAGTGCTCAAACTGCCTGTCAAAGTCGGCGTCATAATCAATTGTTGCTAGTTTGTTATTGTTATCAACCTCAAAAAATGCATGGTTAATGCAGGTTACTTTTGACCAGGGAATCATCCCTACCGTCATAGACTTATGTGACGCATTGTAAATACCCCAATCCGGAAAATATACGATCAGCCGTTTGGATGTCATTGCTGCAGAAGCAGTAGGTTGCGGTAAAAACATACCTAATAACATACATGCCAGAAACAAGGGAAGCAGTCTTTTTAATCTTTTCTTCATACACTTACACTCCTCATATAATCGATTTCGGTTGATCCGGGCAACCGATACCCTTCCTTAATCGCACCGTGCCTAATAAAATAATTTATCCGTGGCGTTCAGCGGCAGCATTGCAGAGCATCTGTGATGTAAATATGTGTATGATCCTTACTCCGGTTCACCTCCTATTTTTAAATTTTCCGCTTCTTAAGACTCTTAATTCATGTTAGTTAACATGCAGTGTGATATTGTGTCAATTAACTGTGCAGTACATGATATATATATATATTTCCTCTTGCAGTATGCAAGTTGAAAGCTTTTCCAAATACTTACTTATGGAGTTTTAAGATAGGAATGTCCTAAATCATCTTAAGATTTTATTATAGAAATATAACCTTATCTAAGGCTCTATTCATGTGCATTGTTTTCCTATAACGAATGACTCTTATCAAAATTGCTTATCATGCGAACAGAGATAATTCCCCGAAACTCTTCTACTATAATTCTATTTTACTGTTTATAAAATAATGTTGTCCAAACTTGGTATTTATTGAACCGTTTTGTCCATTGTTTAAACTACCTAGCACTTTTTCATTGAAATATGTACAAGTGACAGTATGTAAAATCCATCGACAAAAATCCACTTCAGCTTCACCGACATCATCCTTTATATAAGATTTTATTAGCCAATTAATGAGCTGATATGGAGCGTTTTTTATCGTATAGGACGTAATTTCCTATACGATAAAAAAGGACATGAAAGTTATTACCCTCATATCCTCAATTTTAGTACATGAATAACGTTAGTAAAACTTATAGTCGTGGCATCAAAACCGGTGCACCGTATTTTTCCAAAGTAAGAGCGGCAGCAAAAAGAGACTTTTTATTCGCACCATAGAGTATTATAACTTCCTGATGCATGGTCTAGATTGTTCTGCTGCTGGTGCTTCTTGATAAAGAAAGAAATATTCTACCAGTGATGCTCCTTTAAAAACTGGAAGATTTCATCTTCTCTTTTCTGTTGACTTTGCAACTTGTTTGGACCTGGATAAAATTCTCCAACAATCTGCCCATCGGAAAGGTAGAGAATACGATTTCCACGAGTACATGCTTTGATATCATGAGTTACCATCACAATGGATTGACCCTTTTTATTCAATTCTGTGAATAGATCCAATACCTGCTTTCCTGCTGCTGAATTGAGAGCACCGGTTGGTTCGTCGGCAAATAGGATATCTGGATCTGTGGCAATTGCGCGGGCTATTGCCACTCTTTGCTGCTGACCTCCAGACATATTGCCAGGATATTTATCCTTCACTTCTTCTAAATTAAACTGTCTTAATAATTCCATTGCTTTATCGTTAGCATCTTTCTTACTCATTGTGAGATAAGCCGGATACGTAATGTTCTCTAACGCTGTTAAATCCGGCAACAAATTGATATTCTGAAAGATGAAGGATATTCTTTTTCTTCTCACCTCAGAGACATCATTTTCACTCATCTTAGAAATATCTGTTCCAAGTATATGTATATTTCCTTTGGTTGGCTGGTCCATTAAGCTTAAGGCATACAATAAGGTAGATTTACCGGAACCACTGCTTCCCATAATTACAGTAAAATCTCCTTCATAAATATCCAGGTCAATATTCTTAAGTACATGATGTAAATTTTCTTTATTTCCATAATCTTTACATATCTTTTCTGCTTTTATAACTACCTTTTTCACGAATTATCCTCTCATTTCTCCGCTACCTATTTGCGGAATAATAAATCCTATGAATTTATTTCAGATCTTTCCCAACCTTTACTGCGTTTGAAATAAATACTACTTTGTATAATATCCCTCACAGCTTACTGCTATTCTTCCATCAGACTTAATGGTGTTGTCTTACTTGCTATTTTTGATATTTCATAAATGATCCATAATATGATCAAAATAATCATTCCTAACAAGCTTATGTTCATTCGTAGTGAGTTGCTAAGAGCATTAATAACAATCATGGCAAAGATAGGTTTTGACAAACATCCATGTAAGATCAAAGCGATTGTTAAGCTTACTATATTCATTATCATTGCATACCATAAATTCTGTTTCACGATATAGATTTTCTTAAAACCTAATGCCTTCATAATACCATACTGTCTCTTTTTATTATTGATCGTCAATGCCAAAATATTAATTACACCAACGATTGCAAATACCATAAATACAATTAAAAGTACCATCATGACATTGGTAAGCATACCTTCGATTGCCTTCATTGCATATCGAAGAGCAGACCATTCGCAATCTACCGATATGCCCGTGAATTTTTGTTCCAAATCCTTCTTAAACTGTACATAATCTGTGCCCTCCTTCAGCATAATATAGCACATACCGGGAACATATTCCGGCTGTATCTGGCGTAGCGCATCAATCGTCATATAGATAGTTAGACTTTCCATGCTTGCAAAGCTTCCACATATTTCATACAACACCTTGGCTTCTCCTCTTTCAACCATCAGGGTATCCCCAACATCTAAGCCAAGCTGTTTTAACAGGATTTCAGAAATAGCAACTTCATTTTCTAGCTCTGGATTTTTCCCTTTTTTAATAGTTACACCTGTAATATCCTGCGCCGTATCTTCAAATACATAGAAATCAACATTCCGTGAATTTCCCGTATACTGAGGAAGTGTAACCGCCGGATAATAGAAACAGTTTCCACAGATTGCACTCTTTGCATCATTACGATCTCTGACATATTCTGATATCTCCTCCGATACGCTACCTGTTACAATGGCATTAAATTTGGGACATGCTACCCAGATATTCGCATCTTCATAAATTCTTGAACAGCTATAATAACTTGCGCTAAAAAACAATAATAAGAAGAAGGTTGTAGATAAAATGATAAGTGTCAATGTACTCGTCTTCTTATGTCGAAAGATATCATTCACAGCGGTTTCAAATGGAGATTTTGCTTGCTTAATCACACTTTTTCCTATTTTAAATTCACCACTTGACTGACCAGCACATAATACATCTACAGGCGTAATATTTTGTATCTTCTTCAAGGCAGAATGAACGCCTCTCCATAAAATCAGCATTAATAATACAAAGCAGACGATGCATACAAAAATCGTAGCTTTGCTCAGTCCGAAGATGCCAAGAATCTTTGTTGTCTCATTACATAAATAATAAGCTATCACGGTGGAAAGCAGAATTCCGATAGCAATAGAGATTCCTCCCACAAATAAATAGCCTTTTGTATATATACTTATGATATCTTTATTCGTATATCCAAGACTTTGATATATACCAATCGAATTGAATTCTTTCTTAATATCGATGTTTATAATAAAACGTATAATCAAAAGAGATGCAACAAACACAATCAGCGCTGCTGCGGCAGAAACCATACCCACAACACCTCCGATTTGAGTAATATATCTCTTAAGACCAGCTCTGCTCATGGTAATCAATGCAGACGGATTCCCCATAGCCAACTGATTTACCTTCTCCTCCGAGGCATCCTTTAAATTTACTGCCATAACGCAGCCATCCATATCATATTCAAAGTGTTGTAAGGTAGCTCCATTCACGATATTGGCCATTATGGTCAAACGCTCAGAAGGAGCATAGGTCGATGAATAGATTCCACTGACACGCAGAGAAACCGGTTCGTCGTACATCACAAATATAGTATCACCAATCTGAATATTATAAGAAGATGCAAGGGTACTGACAATCCACACCTCTCCATCTCCAGGTTCCTTCTTTTGTGACACATCTCCTTCTAACGGTGTAATGTACTTTAAGAATGCTTCATCATCTAAGGTACAGAACATACTTGTGATGGAGGATATATTCTCTCCATGAAAATATAATGGAACAGAAATCGATTTTCCATCCAACACCGCGACCTCACGGATATTCTCTGCAACCTCCTCTTTCGGAAAATTGCTTTCCATACTTATATTATGTAAAGAATATACATAGGCATCCGGACAGTAAGTTTCTGAAAAACGAAAATCTGCATAAACATTTAACTCAATAAGAAAAATCGTACATGCACATAGTACCATCGCTATTATACCGAACATAATTCCAACAAGTGTAAATTGCTTCTTTTTATGATTTATCTTTTTTCTCCACATAGTCTTATTTCCTTTATTTTATTTTCACAGTCAGTATGAAAGCATACTGACTGTGGGAATAGCTCATATGACATCACGATATATCAACCTAGCGCCTCTTTTTCATTGAAATACGTACGAGTGACAATATGTAAAATAAAACTGCTGAACCAACGATAAACGCAATGTGTATCGCTGTATTACACGGTGTATTTCCAATTTTAAGTGTAATTCCTAATTCCTCTTTAAATGCACGAATGAATACACTCGGTGCACCGGAAAGCCCCTGTTCTATTGGCGTTTTTGTCATAATCTGGCGAAGTAGCGCTGCTGAATGAGTACATGGCAACACCGATAGCACATTTTGTACCGAATTTGGAAGATGACCAATTGGAACATATGCCCCTACAAGGAAACCGATCGCAGAACCAATCAGAATACTGCATCCTGAGAACGCCTGCGTCGTCTTCAAAAATGTACAGATAAAGCATACGATGGAGCAGGATGATAAAACGGTTAGAAAAATCACGCCAATTACCTGAAATACTTGTTTTACACTTAACCAATCCCCGCCATTTGCTACAATATATACTTCTGCCGATGCAAATGTAACCAATGTCATAATTGTACTTACGCAGATTGCATCTAACAAATACGCGCCAATGATACTGCTTTTCTTGATTGGTGAAGCATAAAAATCTTTGTAATTCTTATTTGCTTCGTCATTTACCATAACGCCATAAGCACCCATGCCAGTTGTCGCTGTTGCTGCGGCAATCAGTCCCCCCATTACCCAGCTATTCATAATAAAGCCTCCATCTACATTCATCTCAATACTGCCCGTCATCGTGTCCCCTAGAAACAAAGCATACAGAACAATAATCAGTAACGCTCCAAATAAGGAAAAGAACACTGCCGTTTTATCTCTAAAATATATTTTCAGATTTCTATTTAACATTCCAATCATTCTCTAATCTCCTTACCAGTAACATTTAAAAACACATCATCCATTGTTCCATGTACGACTTCAAAGCTTTCCAAAATATCATAAACCATATTTAAAATAGGAACGGCATCCCTTGTTGCCTTTAATTTAACCAAATATGCTTTTCCACTTCGCTCCCATTGTAAGCCGCCGCTTTGTAATCTAGCTTCAATTTCTTTTTCATCTGTAGCAGAAATTTTTAAAAGCTCCGCACTATACTTTTCCTTTAACGCAAATGGCGATCCATGTGCAGATATCTTTCCATTATCGATAATTACAACATCGTCTGCTTCCGCAGCTTCCTCCATGTAATGTGTTGTAAGAAAGATTGTCATATTGTTTTCCTTTTGCAAATTCAAAACAGTCTGCCAAATATGACGCCTTGTCTGTGGGTCCAAACCTGTCGTAGGCTCGTCCAAAAATAATATCCTGGGTGTATTCAATAATGCCCGTGCGATATCTGCCCTTCGGCGTTGCCCACCCGACAGCTTTGCATAGGGCCGATCGATAAACTCCAAGACATCCGCTGCCTTAGAAGCACGCTCAATTGCCTCCTTCCTCTGGCTCTTGCTATTATAGTAAAATCCAGCCCGCACCATAAGATTTTCACGAACCGTCAAAACAGAATCGAGCAAGCTTTCCTGAAATACTACTCCTATACTTTGCCGCACCTTATCTGGCTCTTTCTTTAAATCATGTCCATCAATTGTGACTTGTCCATGATCCATTTCCAATAGCGTACAAAGCATATTAATGGTTGTCGATTTTCCCGCACCATTCGGTCCTAAAAAGGCGAATAATTTCCCCTCTTCGACCGAGAAATCAATTTCCCCCACTGCATAGACATTGCCGTACTTTTTCCTCAAGCCCTTAACTTCAATAATGTTTTTCATGAATAAGCTCCCTTTTTATATAATTATCAAACTTATACCTTTTCTTTCGTCTCACCTATTACCCATTCTCCACTATATCCCTCAGGAAAAATAATAAAACCATCCTAACTTTTTTGTTTTCACCTCTTTGTATTCATTAATCATAGGTAAAGTTATTACCAACTCTTCTACTATGTTACAATTTTCCATATCTGTATATTACAAATCATGTTATATTTTGTCAAGTTTTTATATTGCGGCATAGAGCGGCAGATAAATTGTCTCCACCTGATACGAGGGATTGTAAGTACGTCAAATGCTTCTTCGATCTATGTAAAGAGCCCCACCAGATAGATTTCACTCTATCTAATGAGGCTTACCTTTGTTATCCTATTCCATTGTAATGATTTCACGGTTATTTTATTACCTAGCTGCCTTCGCTGTTCTTGGAAACAACTGCCAAATCAATTGCATTATCAAGCAGGTAAGTGACCGCTGCAAATTGTTTTGCTCCGTTATAAAACCAAGCTATCCACCAGATTGAACTTCGTAGTTTCAAAATTCTCCCTTTGTGATTCTGCATAATCTACAATATTCATGTTTTATCTCTTCCAAACTATAATTTCGACCCTTTCGCAGTGTCCCGGCAGCGTCTTATTTGTGGCATTGATCATTTACCATAATTTATTCACCGCATTCATCATGATGCTGATGCTCACGGCAAACAGAACCTGTGGATTTAAGTGTTCCCTTAAGATATGCATTTACAGCATCTTTCGCATTACCAGATGCTCCTACGATAACTTCAATGCCTTTCTCATGAAAGATATCAATAGCACCTTCTCCCATGCCTCCTGAGATGATCACATTAACTCCCATATCATTTAAAAAATTTGGCAGAAACCCAGGTTTATGTCCTGGATTAGGAATAGAATTACTTTTTGTAATCTGGCCATTATCAGCTTCAAAAATATTGAAATTGATACAATGCCCAAAGTGTTCCGTTACTATTTCCTTTTCGCTTGCTACTGCAATTTTAATCGTTTCTTTTTCCTCCATTTTTTCTGCAAGTATTTTAGCGACAGGATCAAACCAATTTCCATCAAATAGCTCTATCATACCCTTATCACATGCCGCAGATATTTTCGGGTCAATGGGTAATTTCGCCAGAACTTTTAGATTATGATTATCCGCTATTTCTTCAATATGACTATCGCCAAATATGTGGTAGTCTTTTCCGTTATCAGGGCATGTAAAATATGACATGTTTTCTACCAAACCAATAATAGGTATATTCATCATTTCAGCCATCTTGACAGCTTTCGATACAATCATTGATACCAGCTCCTGTGGTGAGGTTACGACAATAATTCCATCAACCGCTATCGATTGGAATACGGTAAGCGGAACATCACCAGTTCCCGGCGGCATATCAATAAACATGAAATCTACATCACTCCAGATAACATCCGTCCAGAATTGCTTGACCGTACCGGCAATAATTGGGCCTCTCCATACTACTGGATCGGTGTCGTTTTCCAAAAGTAAATTAACCGACATGATATCAATACCCGTCTTACTTTTCACAGGGAATAAGCCAAACTCATTACCTTTCGCTTTTTTCTTTATACCAAATGCTTTCGGAATAGAAGGTCCGGTAATATCCGCATCAAGAATGGCAGAATGATATCCCATTCTATTCATGGTAACTGCAAGCATAGAAGTTACAAGGGACTTGCCAACTCCTCCTTTACCACTGACTACACCTATGACTTTTTTGATGCTGCTCATCTCATTTAATTTCTCTGAAAAATCGGTTTTCTGTTCTTTTCTTTCTGCACAATCCTCCGCGCAGCTACTGCAATTTTGATTGCAATTCTCACTCATTTCATTAATCTCCTTTGCTAATTATTTAAGCGAGTGTAAAAATCCCTTCTATTAACACTATTTATAAGCATTGCGCTAAACGCAAAAATCTAATTTTCAAAAACATATAGCTTAGCAAGCATAATTCTAGATCACGGCCGTCTTAAAAAAGCAACTCCATTGTCTTATGGTAGATCGCTTTAACAGCCATTCCTGATGCACATTCCATATCCACGATAGTCTGTCCATGGTTAATCGCTTTTACCGCGTCCGAATCAAAAGGTATTCTGCCGATAAATGGTAAGCCTTGCTCTTTACAATATCGCTCAATTTGTTCTGATTTAATAATATTGGTGTTAAATTTATTTATACATACTGCTGTTTTTGTTCCAAATTTCGCTGAAGTTTTTATAATTCGTTCCATATCACTAATACCTGATATGGACGGTTCGGCTACAATTAATACCATATCAACCCCGTTAAGGGATGCTATGACCGGACAACCAATTCCCGGTGAGCCATCAATAATTGCAACTTTGGTATCAATTGCTGCCGACTTCATCTGCTTTTTCACCTCAGTAACTAACATTCCAGAGGTGCCGCTCCCCATCTTTAGTTGTGCCGTTGAAAAGACCTTTTTTGCATTAGAATATAGCATCAATTCTCCTGCTACCGCCAGTTTTAATGAAATTGCTTTCACTGGACAAACAAACTCACAAACCCCACACCCTTCACATGCAAAGGCATCTACTTTGTAATTCTTTTCTACTAAGATTGCATCAAATCGACAATTTTTTCTACATTCATCGCATTGAATACATGGTTCTAAATTTATCTCAGCTTTTGGCAGTCCATAATAATCTGCTTTCTCCGGTTCAGAGCTCTGTTCTGTTAAAAGATGTAAGTTAGGTGCATCCACATCACAATCCGCATATGCCTTAGCGTTGGAAAGTTTTATAAATGCACTTGCAATTGTAGTCTTTCCGGTTCCTCCTTTACCACTAAGAATTAATAGTTGTTTCATGATGCACCTCCTTTTTCACTATTTCTATTAGAGATGAAAATATAGCCCTATATTTTAGGTTCTTCCTAACTGCAATTTCTGCATTTGAATTCATCATTCCAAGTTCGTTGTCAAAAGGTATTCGACTTAAAATCTTGATGTTTTTTTCTAAGCAGAATTTTTCTGATAGATTTTCTCCTTCCATACATTTATTAAGGACTACACCAAAAGGTTTATCAAATAACTTGACCAATCTATAAACCATATTAAGGTTATGAACGCCGAACAATGTCGGCTCCGCTACCAATATACAATAGTCTGCATCCTTAATGCTTTCCATTACAGCACAAGCACTCCCTGGAGGACAGTCAATAATAGTAAGTTTATCACGTTCTTGTTTATTCTCTGTAAGCAATTTTTTTATAATAGGGATTCCGGAAGCTTCGCCTGTGTTTAACATCCCAGTATATACTGTTATCGGATCCGAAGTTCCTTTTTGGATTTTTCCGATCATCTTTTCTTTCTCTGTTATCGCCTTTTCAGAGCAGAGTACAATGCAGCCGCCACAGGAATGGCAAACCTCTTCAAAAACAATCATTTTGTCTTTTATATAAGCAAGCGCATTGAATTTACAAAAATCAACACACTTTCGGCATCCATTACAAATCTTATTGTCCACCGTAGGAACTTTGACTGATATTTGTTTTTCTAGAATACCCTCTGGCTTAAAAAACAGATACCCGTTGGGCTCTTCAACATCACAATCTATATAAGCAGACTTATTTGCCACTGCAGCTAAATTCACCGCTACCAATGTCTTTCCTGTGCCGCCTTTACCGCTAAGCACAGCTATCTTCATACTACTTACCTCCGTGCCCATGAAATCCTGCATGTATTTCCTCTAACAAAGGAAGATTTCCGGAAATATAATCTTCAATGTTTTCCTTGGCAGAAGCATTTGCCGTTTTGAAAATTTTAATATCAGCGGCTTTTAATACATCCGCAGCATTTTGTCCGCATCGTGGTGTCAATAATACATTTACCTCATTATCAACTATTACTTGTGCAGCCTTAATTCCTGCACCACCTGTACTTGCCACCGCGCTGTTGTCAAGAAATACACTTTCTTTCGTCTCTGTATCATAAAAGAGAAAATAGGGGGTACGTCCAAATGATATACACACGTTTGACCTAATGTCTTTTTCATCTACAGGTATTGCTATCTTCATGAAAACCTCCATTTCATTTTTAGGAAATTATTTTTTATTGAATTACGTAGAGCATTTACGCCAGCTTCGGGTAATGCATCTTGTTTTCAGAAAGTCCATCTAAAGGCTCATATCATCAATCACCTAGATCCTCATTATCTGTAAAGTACTTTCCATGCCCATGTCTGTATCTACGGCAACCACGGCCACAGCCTTCTCCGAATCCGTTGCAGAGTCGATATTCTCCCCCCTCAATTAACAGTACTTTGCCATTAACTAATGATTCCGCCAGCTTTTTTCTAGCTTCGATATAGATACCCTGAACGGTAGTTCGAGCAACATTCATCTGCTTAGCGCATTCTTCTTGTGTAAATCCCTCTAAATCGATAAGCCTTATCGTTTCATATTCATCAACTGTCATATTTACATGATCTTTATCATCTGACGTGGAATCAAGAGGACCAAATTTATTGCTTTCTGGCAAACAGCATACTTTTCTCCATTTCATTGGTCTTGGCATAGGCTTCACCTCCCTATAATTTATGACATATGCCATTTACAATATTCATTATACTTCATTAATGACATATGTCAATAACTTCTTTAAAAATTCCCATTGTCATTTAAGAAGATATCCAAGCAGCAAAGAGTTTGCCTTGGAGCATTTTTCATTGAATTGGACGAACCTTCCTATTCAATAAAATAGGCTAAGTCTATAGGCCGTTTAAGTTGACCTAAGGCTTAGCCTTTTAATTTTCTATTAACTATTTTACTTATTCCGTTCTTACTTCACCTTATATAGCAGACAGTACGTTTCCACGTAACGTTTTTAAAAATTCATTTGCAAAATTATTAAAAGCGGATGCAATGACTTTTTGGCCTGATGTATTCGGATGAGTTCCATCCTCGCAAAGCAATGCACGGATATTCCCAGACTTTAGGAATTCTCCTCTTAAATCAACTAACGGAACTTGTGTATCCAATGCAATTTTTTCGATTACTTTAGAATAATTCTCCTGATGATAGTAAATATTTTTGATTTCACCAAGCCACATCAATATATTTTTTTTATTTAAATCTCTGCAAAACCAATTAAAAAAGCCTTGTGGTTCTAATGGAGGTAACGTAGTCAATATAGGTAAAATACCTTTTTTCTTTAATGTATCAATGATGTCATGATAGGTTTCCACAAAAAGATCCATTGGTGTATTAGGAGAATAATTACCTTCCGGATGCTCCGAAATTACTTTCCAATTATAATCGCAGTCATTTCCACCATAATCCATCACAATTGCATCGCATCCAATATTCTCCAAACTTTTTTTAAGCATCTTTCTTCCTTTTGTTACGGTACATCCAAAGCTCGAATAATTTTTAATCTGAATAGAATATTTTTCACTTAGTGCTTCTACATCAATATTATTATTAATATAATATTTTTTGTTTACAGGATTAACCTGAATTCCTCTTAAAATTGAATCCCCATATATTTTTACATTGATCATTTTATTCACCACCATTTTTAATTACTGTATTATGTAGTATTCATTACTATATGATATATTATTCATGATCATTTGTCAATTATCAATTTTAATTTCGATCAGTCGAATCATTTCCCATTCAATTCTTATTTCACCTTTCATGCTTGGATAATCTCAGAAATTCATCTAACTTTTCAGTTACTGTTCACACATGGGCAAAATCTATAATATGATTTCGACAAATAATATCCTATAAGGAGTATTTGCATTCGTTGGTACTTTGGCTCCGTATTTTGGAGCCTTATGTACCGCTACATAATGCAACTAAGCGAAAGCGTCTCCGATTCGGATACATTTGACGAAATCATAGCATGGTATACATGGGGTGTGAACAGTAACACGTTTCAATCCAATCCGACATATACATTGGTATTCTTCTTGACTTGCATTTCTTCAAATTCAAGATAAACAGAAACTATACATCCCTTTGTCTTAATAATCCAATTAGGTTGATAAATTATACCCGTTTATAAAGACAATTCTTCCATATTTTGATATATGGATTTATTGACATTTTTCTATAATTTAGTATAATAAAACCATCTATCAATGCTTTACTGTATGAAAGTAATAAAATAATTCAAAATAAAGGAAGGATAATAATGGAACAGAAAACTTATAATCCATATGTTACAGCTCAGACACAGTTTGACCAGGTAGCTGATAAAATCGGTTTGGATCAAGCAACAAGGGAATTGCTCAGGCAGCCAAGCCGCGAATTCCATGTCACCATCCCAGTGAAAATGGACGATGGAACAACGAAAGTATTCAATGGTTATCGAATTCAACATAATGATGCCAGAGGACCTGCGAAGGGAGGTATCCGCTTCCATCCCCAGGAAACGGTTGACACAATCCGCGCATTATCCTTGTGGATGACTTGGAAATGTGCTGTTGTAGACATCCCATTGGGTGGTGCAAAAGGTGGAATTATCTGCGATCCCCATAATATGTCCATGGGGGAACAGGAAAGATTGTGCCGAGGATATGTCAGACAATTGGCAAAGGTTATGGGGCCTGTCAGTGATGTACCAGCTCCCGATGTCATGACGAACGGCCAGCATATGCTATGGATGATGGATGAATACGAAACGATTCATGGTGGTCGTTACCCTGGCACCATAACCGGTAAACCGGTCGGTATGGGTGGTTCCCTTGGACGCACAGAAGCAACCGGATACGGAGTTATCTATACGCTAAGGGAAGCTTTAAAAGCATTATCGATTGATATTACTTCCACTACCGCCAGTCTTCAGGGATTTGGAAATGTGGCAGAACATGCTGCCCGCCTGTACACAAAGTTGGGCGGCAAGATTACTGCAGTTTCCTGCTGGGATAATAGCGATAAAACCTCTTACACTTACCGTAACATAAATGGTATCGATGTGAATCAACTGGCATCAATAAAGGATGCCTTCGGTTCTATTAATAAGCAGAAAGCCTTAGATCTAGGCTATGAACTACTAGGTGGCAACGAATGGATTGCACAGGATGTTGATATCCTTCTTCCCTGTGCACTAGAAAACCAAATTACACCGGAGACCCTTGCTAAGATTAGTGATCAGGTAAAGGTTATCTGCGAGGGTGCCAATGGACCAACCACACCGGATAGCGATGAGATTATCAAGAAAAAAAACATCTATCTTATTCCTGATTTCCTTTGTAATGCTGGTGGTGTTACCTGTAGCTACTTCGAACAAGTACAATGTAATATGAACTATTTCTGGCCGAAGGAAGAAGTATTAGACAAGCTCGACGAGAAGATGACCCATGCGTTCCATGCCGTTCATAATCTATCGAAAGAAAAAAATTTATATATGCGAGATGCAGCCTATGTAATTGCAATTAATCGTGTTGCTGATGCAGTAAAGCTACGGGGTTGGATATAATATTTAGAACAAGAGTCTTTCCGACTTAAGTTAAGTAAAAAGGTTAGAAAGGGCAGGCAAAGTAGAATGAACGAATATAAACAAATATCTAGAGTCGATCTGGTAGAACGTGCAAAAGAATTAGAATGCCTATATTTGATTGAAGAAGCGTTAGCCGAAGGTACTCTGCCAGATAGTTTACAAAAAATCACCTCCATCATTCCTACTGGCTTTCGTAACACATATCACTGTATGGTAAGTATCGAACTGGATGGGCAGATATATAGCCAAAAAACATTTCTAGAAAATGCGGATGAATTAGGTTCTGCAATTATTGTTAACGGCGAATCCCGTGGATACATTAAGGTCATGTACCCACAACATATTTTTCCAAAGGATGATACTGTTTTCCTTGATCAAGAGATACGCCTGTTAAACACGATAGCAAAAAGAATATCAGAAACCATCGATATAAGAGATGCTCAAGTTCAATCGAATTATCGGAATCGTTGGGAAGCGATACTGGATCTGCTGCAAAAAGCAGATCATGAAATTCTTCTATATGTTTGCGAAAAAATGCTTGCTCTTTTAGCCGGAATCAACCCTAATTTAGTAGAAAATATCTTCAAAGAAATGGAATGGGAAAAATATGAGATCTATGGTGAGATTAATTTCCCTATGGAAACCCTTCCTGAAGTAAATGTGATTCATCTTAGTAATATACTTTTTGATAATGCAACAAAGAATCTGGACGACGCTCAGATTTATGAATATATTAACTTGTGGATTTATCAGGGAAAAACTTATGAATTAATAAAAATTGTTAATAAAAGAGAGTCTGATGTAAAGAAGATTTCTCAAGCTCTATCCGCTTATTTAGAGGCAGTTAAGAATTGTGAAATGTCAAGCGAAGCTACAAAAAGATGGCTTAAAGTTGAATTAACAAGACGATTTCTAACGGATAATCCGAAAGCAATCGCTAAAATCCATAAGCATGTTCATGTTGAATCTTTTATAAAGCTGCTTGATACTTTGATAAGTTCTCCAAAAAGTATCGGCAAAATTGGCGGAAAGGGTTTCGGCTTTTTTCTGGCAAACCAGATTATTAAAGACCATAAAAATGAATTTCCAGAGTTTGAGAATATCCTTGTTCCCAAAACTTGGTATATCTCTTCTGATGAGTTTGAATACCTCCTTGAATACAACGGAATGGACGAATTAAACGAACACAAATATCTAGACTTAATTGATATACGAACCAATTATCCGCGAATCATTCATAGGATAAAGAATGCTCGGTTATCCCCATATATATTAAACGAACTGAATCATATTCTAGATATCTGCGAAGACTGTCCGTTGATTATCCGTTCTTCCAGTCTGCTAGAGGATCAGATCGATATTTCATTTTCAGGAAAGTATAAGAGTCTATTTATAACCAATACTGGTACCAAGGCAGAGCGGCTGAAACAATTAGAAGAAGGAATTCTTGAGGTTTATGCCTCCCTCTTCAGTGCTGATGCCATTCAATACCGCAAAGAACGTAACCTCCTTGACTGTAATGAGCAAATGGGAATTATGATTCAAGAAGTCGTTGGTAGCAAGGTTGGTCCATACTATTTCCCTCTCTTTGCCGGTGTTGCATTTAGCAATAATGAACTGCGTTGGTCACCTCGTATTAAAAGAGAAGAAGGATTACTTCGGATGGTAATGGGTCTGGGCACAAGAGCTGTTGATCGTGTTGGGGAGGATTATCCACTCCTTTTATCTCCTGGGCAGCCAAATCTTCGCATAAACCAGTCACCCTATGAGCTTCTAAAATATTCACCCCAGTATATTGATGTTATTGATCTTCATAGCAACCAATTTCTAACCCTGCCAATAGCAGAGCTGATCAAAGAATATGGGGATCAAATCCCAAGTAGCAATCTAATCGCTTCTATCTTAAAAAATGATATTATTATGGATTTAAACCCATTGACTACAAATTTTAAAACCGATACGTCACTGATTACTTTTAATGGCTTAATAAAGAAAACCTCATTTATTAAACAGGTAAGATCCATTCTTACCCTGCTGCAAACCGAATTAGGTTATCCGGTAGATATTGAATTTGCCAGTGACGGAAAGCATTTTTATCTGCTACAATGCCGCCCGCAAAGCAGAAACCATGACAATTCCCCGGTTGCAATCCCAGCAAATATTCCTGCCCAAAATACCGTATTTACTGCAAATAAATATGTCTCCAATGGAAAAGTTACCGGTATTAAAACGGTCGTTTATGTTGACCCGACGGAATATTCCAAAATAGCAGCCCATGAAGATTTTCTTAACATTCGTAATATTATCAGCGAGCTGAACCGTATCTTACCCCGTCGCAGCTTCCTTTTAATGGGACCTGGCCGCTGGGGAAGCCGTGGAGATATAAAGCTTGGCGTACCGGTTGCTTATTCGGATATTAACAATACAGCCATGCTAATCGAAATCTCTCAAAAGCAATCGAAGTATGAGCCAGAACTATCCTTCGGAACTCATTTTTTCCAAGATCTCGTAGAAGAAAATATCAAATATCTTCCATTGTACCCAGAGGATCCTGATATTCTATTTAACCAAGCATTTTTTCGAGGTTCCAGAAATTCTTTACCTGATATCCTGCCTTCCTATGCCTATCTACAGGATATCGTAAAGATAATTAAAATTGAGGAGACCTTCTTTAATAGAGAACTTACTGTGTTGATGAACGGGGACCTTCAGAGAGCGATCGGTTATCTGGAATATCCCTCTAAAACAAAAGCAGATCAAAACATTAATTATCATGCAATACCGGAAAGTGTTCGTTCTGATGAGGAAGGATGGAAGTGGCGTCATTATATGGCGGAGCAAATAGCAAATCAAATTGATATGGAAGCTTTCTCTGTAAAAGGAATCTATCTATTCGGTAGTACCAATAACTGTACCGCCAGACTTAACAGCGATATTGACCTGTTAATTCACTTTGATGGAACCGATGAACAGAAAGAGAGACTAAGTACCTGGCTCCATGGTTGGAGTATGGCATTATCCGAGTTAAATTATATTAAAACCGGCTATAGATCCAATGGTTTATTAGACATTCACTATATCAGGGATCAAGATATTAAAGATAGAACCTCCTATGCTATTAAGATTAATTCCATCTTTGATCCAGCCTATCCCCTCCAGATTCGGTCCTAAGCGAAAGCATCTTAAATATTATAGCACATTTCTTGGTGATCAGAACATTTATGGTGTAATCGGTATTATAAGTCCGATTGGAGAAATGTATCCTACTTTTTTATTACCACTAATGGTTGACGCAATATTGCTTCCTTAGAATAACTGATCCTTCCGATAGGCTTCTAATTTCCAATACAAATTATAATAGATAGAACCTCCCTTACGGAAGCTCTATCTATTATAATTAGTGAGAAGGTATATTTTATTGTTTTGCAATATTCTTTGCCAATTCATGCGATCCTTCAGAATTTTTAAAATATATACTATTTGCTTTTCTATTTGCTTTTCATTGTCTATCATATAAAACAACAAATATGACTCAAAAACCTTTTTATGTATAATGTAGCCTCTATATTTAATACCAGAGTCTGAAAATTTCAAAGGAAATAATCCTTTATTGCTTACTTCTCTGTTCAAATTACTATATAATTTTTCGGCTGCATCTGGATTTTCCAAATCTATGTGGATATACTTAACCAAGCTAAATATGTCATCTATGGCTTCGTCTGTTACAAGAACGCACTTTCTATTGCTCCCAGCCACTATACTGCTCTGGTGCTTCACCCTTTATCCTGCTTATCACACATTCCTCTGTATGTTCGCTCGATATACGTTGTACCGTGATCTGAAAATGCCACTCATCTCCAAAATCAAACATATATTCAAACTGCATCCCTTCATATGGCAAAAGTTCTGCCAAAAAAGTCGTATCTGCATGCCATAATTCGTCCTCACACTCCGGAGCAAAATACCTTCTTCGGGAAGTTCCTGAGCCAATTTGAAAATAATACAGATGATCCATATCAAAAGAAACACTCTTTTGTATCAGATAATGCAAATCATCCAGAGTAAACTGATCCCCCATTATTATTTTCCTGATACAGGAACCAATCACTATTTTAAATTCAATTGTATGATTCCCCGTTTCCACAGAATATGCCCAAAAACTCATTAACTTCTCTTCTATGTTAGCAGAATCGTCTTTTATTATATTTTTTATGACTGTCAACACCGTACTTACATCCAGATTGTACCAAAATCCTTGATCCTGTTTCTCCCATAATTCTATCCAAGCACGTCCTTCCTCTGTCTGATAAAGCGCCTTAATCCGAAACTTATTTTCTTTATCCTCTTCTTTTTCTTCCAGCCATTCAATTCGAATCAATTGAAATAATGCCAAAAGACGAATCTCTGAGATATAACAACATCCCCATGCCGTTACACGTCCCCCGAATGGATCCAGCAGCGCTTCCTCTCCCCTTACTTTTCTCATCACCCTAAATACTCTGTCTCCCATAACCGAATAGGATTTGCCCAACGCTTCTTGATATTCCCCAAGCCATACCGCCATCATAAGAATATACTGCTCTATCGCCGACATTTGACAAAACAGTTGATATCTTTCACTTTTTTGAATGGTCATGCCTTTTCCATTTATTTTCGTAATTTGCAAAATACCTGCACGTACCGAAAAAAAACAGAAAAAATCAATCACTGTATAATAGTCTTGTGACCTTCCACATGAATGATATTTTTCCTGCACGATATCAAACAGACCGTTCAGTGCAAAACAGTCCTTTTTCCCAATATGTCCTGTACGCTTCGACAGCTTCACTTCATTTTGCTCCAAATAGTCCAAGAAGCATTGATATTCTTTTCCTAATCTTTCTGCTACATTTTCAAATAATATCATACGGTCTCCTTTTTTATGTATCAATGATCGATGTTTTCTTCCATATCGCATTCGTTGTTTTTAACCTCATTTATACTCAGGTATTTTGTATCATAGCCATCAATTCATTAATAGCTTGATCTACCGGGCGATTATTTATGTAATACTTGTTTTTGATTATCCGGTATAAATCCTTTACATGTCTGTCCGCTGGAATGAAACTCCTGAATGCGTTCAGGCCAGAGCATGGATTTTTCTTCTTCGTTCATAATGATACAATTCCTCTCATGTTTTAGAGAGATTGTATCAGAAAAAAGTGTAGGATAACAGATACCTATGATTACCTGCTTACAATACATATAATGTTATAAAATATGCTTTTCTATCCATTTTGCGACTCCATCATTTTCATTGGTGTCACAGATATAATCTGAGATTTCCTTAACGTCTGTTATTCCATTATTAACGCATACTCCGGTTCCGCAAAATTTAAGCATATCGATATCGTTATAGTCATCACCAAATGCTATAATATTTTCTGTTTCAATATTATAAATTTGTGCTAAAAAATGTATTCCATTACTTTTAGTAGCACTTTTTTTCATAATCATGCCTATTTTGTTTTCTGAAAGTTGCATATAGAGGTCTTCAGATAGAAAGCTTTCATATTTTTTCATGTCACTCAAAGATGAAATCTCTACTATTATTTTATCGGCCTTTTTATTTTCTATTTCGGAAAAGGTTGATTTCGTAAGAATATAGCTTGTTCCTGGCCATAAGCTTTCTGCATCAAAATTAGAATACAAAACATCATTAGTTTCTACTGCGATTGCAGTATTGGGGTAGGCACTCAAAATCTTGTCTACTGTTTCTTTGGCATTTTTAATCTGAAATCCATCTATCTTATTTCCGCTTTCATATATTAATGCACCATTATGATATATCCCTGCATCAATTACTAATTCTTTCAAAAATTTCTTTGCTGCACGTAATGGTCTAGCAGTTGCAATAACAAATTTATGTCCCTCTATACGTAATTTTTTGATTATTTCAATGGTATATTCAGACACCATCTTGTCATCTTTTAGTAAAGTTCCATCTAGGTCAGTAACTATCATTTTACATATTTTTTCATTATTCAAACTAAAGGTACCTCCTTATATACGACATAATATAATTTTACGTTTGCTATTTATAACTTTAATATTCATTTTTATTGCTGATTACAGCATGAATCCCAATCATTGAAAAACACCCATTTTAAGTTCCATCTGTAAATTGTACAAGTTATGAACTCGACATATCTTCCTATGTTGGCTACAAATATTTTGTCTTATACTGCTGCTCAATTCAGAAGACGTTATATTTCTTTGGAACATTTTTTCTAAAATGGCACTTTTTTATACTGGTTCCCCATGTATTATATGCTTTTACATAGCTGTTAACTGGCTTAAAATCTAAGGTTTCATACCAATTTTCGCACATCACTTCGCAACTTTCTTTTTCTAATAACCAATTGGATATATTATCATAATCAATTTCTGAAACAGCACAGTTACGGATACTTTAAAATGGGTAGCTAACTCTTTTGCAGTCACTCTGTCTCGTTCCAATAAAATATATACAATTTAAAATAGTCTTCCTATCTGCATCTAATAACCTTTGCTTTCTAATATTTTCGTGATTTGGAGATATTCCACTACTTATTCTTTAACTTATGCGCTGTGATGATCGTATAACCATATGCATTTACTGTAATAACACAGTTCTCATATTCTATGTACCAGTTCTTCCCTTTCTTAAAGATAACTGCGCCTGCTCCTTGCATTTTTTCCCTACACCATTCCACCACATCCATTTCCATATCAAGTGAAAGATTTCTAATAATGCGTTCCACTCCTAATTCTGTCGTATGCAGCTTGTCTATGTTCTCTAATAATTCATTCGATGTCCTATTGTTCATTTATTTTTCTCATTTCTTTTTATCGGATGTCTAATTACTGTCTTACATTTCTCCATCTCTGTTCTCCTTGGGTCTGATAAATAGATTTCATGATGTAATCTAGCATCTGTAAAATCATTTTCATAACCACATTCTTCTATATATTCATCCATTCTCTTAACCGTATCTGGTTCATTGTCATATGCTCCTATATGCATGCTCTGCACACACAAGCCTTCTTCTATAGTAAGAAACTCTGCTAACGAACAATCCATTTTCTTTTTCTTTGTAGCTTCCTTTACCGCCCATTCAAAATCCTCTTTTGTTACAAACTCTGGAAGTCGAATCACCGATATCCAAGAAAAGCACTCTTTTCGTGCATAGTCTACACCGTCTATGTCATCTTGCCACCAGAATCCTTCCAATGGTGGTACTACGTACTGAAAAAACCCCTCAATTCTATGCTCGCTCTTATAACTCATCTTTATTGTATACGCTATAGCATAGAGAATTCCTATCGCTTTTTTATATTCCCCTTCCTCTTCATTAGGATTGCCCACACCTCTTACAGCTACATAGTTCATAGCTGTAACATCAATAATTTCTGGTTTGTTTTTAGGTAAATAAAATTCCTTATACTCTTTCTTATAATCAAATGCCATAATACTACCTCTTTCTTAAACTTTATAATATAAGGGCGAAGAACTTCGTCAATCCTATACTTCTACACCTAAAATCTTCAATTGTTCGTTAATCGCTGCCTCAAGTTCAGCAATTTCTTTATTATCCTGCTCCAACTGTTTATTCACTTCTTCAAGGTCAATCGGTGCTTCTTCTTCAAACGTATCCACATAACGAGGAATATTCAAGTTATAGTCGTTTTCCTTGATTTCTTTGATCGATGCCACGTGAGCGTACTTATCGATATCTTTGCGATTTTGATAAGTTTTGATGATTTTATCGATATTCTCGTTGCTCAAGTTGTTTTGGTTCTTACCTTTTTCAAAGTCATTACTTGCGTCAATGAACAAAATATCTTTTGTTTTACGATTCTTTTTGAACACTAAAATGGTTGTAGGAATGCTTGTTCCATAGAATAAATTAGCAGGTAACCCGATTACCGTATCAAGATAATTCTTTTCAATCAACGTTTGACGAATTTTTCCTTCCGCCGCACCACGGAACAACACTCCGTGTGGCAATACAATCGCCATTGTTCCAGTATTATTCAAATGATAAATGCTATGTAAAATAAAGGCAAAGTCTGCTTTTGAGGCTGGTGCTAATTTTCCATATTCACTAAAACGTGGATCTTTTAATTTAGTCTCTGAATTATCCCATTTTGCTGAATAAGGCGGATTTGCAACTACAGCATCAAAACTTCTCGGATGGTCAATTCCTTTTGCATCTGGTCCGTCCGGCCAATCGATTTCCAGGGTATCCGCATTATTTAATATCATATTATTAAATGACACATCGTGCATCATTAAGTTCATTCGTGCTAAGTTATAAGTTGTCGTATTCAACTCTTGACCGAAATACTTGATCGGCGTACATTTTGGTAATTCTTGTCCAACAGTAAGTAGCAGCGAACCAGAACCCATTGTTGGGTCATAAACATTAAAGAATTCGTCTGATTTTTCCACTCCGCTAGTGACAATTTTAGCCAAAATCTTACTAACTTGATGAGGGGTATAGAATTCTCCACCTTTTTTACCGGCACTTGCAGCAAATTGCCCAATTAAGTATTCATAGATTTCTCCTAAAATGTCTTTACCGTCATCCCCTTTGTATTCAACCCCATCGACAAGCTTTACAATACCATTAAGCGATTTGGCACGGGCCGTTGTTGAACTTCCAAGACGTGAATCTCCTAAATTGATGTCATTAAACACACCGCTAAAGTCCTTAGCTGCTTCTTTATTAAGTTCCGCATTTTTATTAAAGTTATCAAAAATCGCTTGATAATCACTTGGAATGACTTGGCTATTGTCAATTTTGTTAATCAAAGATTCCCATGTATCTTCCGGTGATATTGCATAGCCTAAACTTGATGAGATATCTTCCAGGTAATCCGCTAAATCATCTCCTACTGCTTGTTCTTTGTAAGCATCGTTGACTGATTGTCCATCAGCTACATCGATAACGTTATTCTCAACTAAATATTCTTCTTGATGTTCCGATAAGTAACGATAAAACATAAATGCTAAAATATAATTTTTATATTCTGAAGCGTCCATATTTCCACGCAGTTCATTCGCCATTGCCCAGAGTTTACTGGTAATCGTTTGTAGATTATTACTCATTATTTTGATTTCCTTTCGCTTTTCAAATATTATTTAAACAAACATCTGTTGTAGTAATGCTTTTTTACGTTTTTGCAAATGTTCAAGCTTACGCTGATGAAGGGTGATGAGGCGGTCTAAATTGCTGAAAAACTCGCCTAACTTGGCTTGTTCTGCTTTCTCTGGCACCATAACTTCCCACTCTTTTACTTCTGACATAGGAACAAGGTTTACCATTGCAGACGCCGGATTGGCTTGAGTAAGTTTACGTTGCATATCATTCGAACGCATCCACTGTAAAAAGAATTCAGAATCTGTGACTTCTGGATTTATCTTCATACGAATTAACGCTTGATTGAAAACCCCTTGCTTAATGCCTTCTGGAACTCTTGAGATACGTCCAATCGTTCCTGCACCACTCATAATAAAGTCACCAGCATATACTACAAATCGGTGCAATTCATCAAATTTTTCTTTTGTGATGTTATAGCGAGTTTCATATTTGTCATAAATTGCATTCTGCTGTTCATAAACAACATAGTCACTTTTAGGGACAAAGAAATCTTTTTTCAATGCACTTCCAAAAGGTCCACGTCTAATTCCATCACTTGAATCTAGCATATCAGAAAACTTCTGCTGTTCCCAAGCTTCCGTGTATCCTGGAAAACGAAGTTCTGGAAAATCTTCGCCATTTTTCGGAAACATTTTTTGAAGCAAACCTTTCTTCCTCTCTTGCAAGTGGTTTAATTTACGCTGGTGAATGGTGATGAGAGAATCAAGATTTCGGAATAGCGTTCCAACTTTCACCTGTTCTTCGTAGCTTGGATAACGTTCTGAAAAATTCTCAACTTCTGATTTTGATAAGTTTGTTTGCCCTACACCATTATCAAATTTCAAAAAATAGTTGTTACGGTTCATCAAAACACTCAAGAAATATGAATCAGTATCTTCATGTGGAGTTATGCCTGCGATACGTTGGTTTAGGCTATATTTATTGTTTTCGTCAACTAAGAACGTTCTAGCTATCGCTTTACCATTGGGAACGTCCGAAAGCACAAAAGCAATTTCTCCAGTCTTTAATGGCTCAATTAACGCATTAGAATATTTCTTCACTCGTCCATCAGTTGAAACAAATTTTGAATTTACAACGATGTACTCACCATCTTCGTTAATTTCCTGTTCATGAGCTTTTCCATTACGATAATCAGCTACATCTACAAGTCGTCGCTTCTCCCAAGCGTCAATAAACCCAGGAAATCTTATTTTCGGTACATTTGTGTTATGTTTACTCATTTCTGCTCTCCTCGTATCCTTTTAATCTCCTTATCAAAATCAGAGATTATTTTTTGATGTTTATTAAATTCTTTATATTCCCCAATCGCCTTTTGCTTAGCTGTATTGTGTGAAATCTGTCCATGCCCTTCCAAAACTTCATAACGATTGAATTTTAAAAATTCATCAATACTACTTGCAAAGTCTTCCATACCTAGTAATCTTTCATCTTCAAGAAGTCTTTCCACATAATCGAAATATGAAGAAACATTTCTTTCAAGTCTTTTGATTTCCTTTTCCGATAAATAGTTTTTTGCAACAACTACATCAGATTGCAGAATACGACCATCTGGCGAGTTCTTCCATGAAGTTAGTCCCATATGTTCCTTATTTTTATCTGCACTATCATAAATAATTTCAGCAGCCGTTTTACCTGCTATTGCGTAATGAAATTTATTTTGAACAGTGGCATAAAACTTTTTAGTAATTTCAGAGTTTTTATCATAGTCATAAGAGATTTCCGCAAACACATCCGTAATTTGTTGCCAGATTCTTCGCTCGCTTGCTCGAATAGAACGAACGGTTTCAAGCAATTCACGGAAGTAATCTTTTCCAAAGACGGTTTCCCCTTGTTTCATACGTTCAACATCAATCTTAAATCCTTTTTGAATATATTCTTTTAATACATCCGTTGCCCAAATACGAAACTTCGTCGCTTTTTTCGAGTTCACACGGTAACCGATTGAAATGATTGCATCTAAGTTGTAATATTTTACAGGCTTTGTCTGCGTTTTCCCTTCAATAGCACCGTGCTGAGTGGTATTTTCCAAAATGGAAACAACCACTTTTTCATCCAATTCTCCAGAATCAAATATATTTTTCAGATGTTTGCTAATAGCTGGAACACCAACATCAAACAACTTAGCAATCGCTTTTTGCGTTGCCCAGATGGTTTCATCTTTGACTACAACTTCAATTTTTTCATCTGATTCATACATTAAAAATTGTATTTCGTTCATCTTATTAACCATGTCCTTTCTTAACCATCTGCAAACGTTGTACCGCAGGCGTGGTATTGTATTTGCAAAGCGAATTAATTTGCGTGTAAAAAATTGATTTTACACATATCCTCATTTTTAGTTTTCTGCCAGCTCATCCGCTAATTCATAAATTGCTTCACGCAAGCCATTGCGGTATTTGATTTTAGATAAAGCCTGAACTTCTTCATCATGTGATAACGTCTTATAATCCACACTTGCTTTGGCGATGATGTCCCGAATTTGACCTGTATCATCTAAGTCTTGCAGGCCATATCTATGACGGCTAAATAACTCACGCATTTCTTTGCTACTTATGATGTCGATAATGCCCCACTTGATTCTAAAATCCTGGAAATGACGATCGAGACTGACATTATTTGCAACTTGAATAATCTGCTCACTATCGCTTATTTTAGCAGGATATTCATCTACTGTAAAATATCCTTTCATAATAGCAATAACCGCATTCATAATCTTTATAGCGTAATTTCTATCTTCCAAACCATTCGCAAACTGATCGATTTTCTCTTTCGTTTCCTGAGCTTCTTTATATTGTTTGTCATGCACTTGGTTTAACAATTGTTCTACCAGTTCTGTTAAATAATCATAGTCTACTTTAACCTCTTTGACATGTGTCATTTTTAACTCGATTTGACAAAAAGGAACTTTCTTTTTCTTTGCAATGTGCTGTTTTAACTCATTTGTCAGAACGGTCGTAAGCATAACTTCTTGTTCACTGGTCATACCGAGGGCTTCAACTAATTCATCCGGATCATCATAATTAAAACCTACTTTGTTTCCATTCACTTCTTCCGGATCATATTGTTTAAGCTTAGACATACCAGCATTGTAATCTCTTAGTAGGTCAAACATTTTTTCTTTTTGCTTTTCACTAGGTGGTAATTGCTCAAATTCACTCGTTAAGTCATTTAACTGTTCGACTACCATTTTCACTTCGTTAAACACCTCTTCAAATGGTTTCGCAATAATGCCTTCTTTTTCATTGAGATTGCGTTGTTCTTCTTCGGATAAAATCACCGAATCCTTATTGGCATAAATCGCCAAGGCTTTATTCATGAGTTTTTCGTTTTGCACAGGCCAGCGATAATTGATAATACGTCCCCAAGGCTTTTCCTGCATATCAGCAATACGGTTCGTTCTTGAATATGCTTGGATTAATCCTGCACCTTTTAGCGTTCGATCGACATACAGTGTATTAAGTTCTGGTGCATCAAATCCAGTCAAAAGCTGGTCAACTACAATCACAAGATCCAAAAAGTTTTTATCCTCTGCGGTACGATCTAAACGACTTGTAACGTCTTGTGTGTAACCAGCGACATCGTCCATACCAAATTTTGTACCAAATTCTTTATTGTAGGCTAAAATTGCATCGAATAAACCTTGATTCGTCGCTAGTTGACTATCATTATTTGATGAGTTTTGGCTGAAGGTAACAGCAACCTTTAAAGTTTGTCCACCCTTTGCTTTGTTCTCTGCATTTACACGCTGGAACTCCTTAAAATACATCATTGCCATTGGTGTACTAGCTTTTCCTCCACCAACACGGGTAGTGAATAATGCATTGTATCTGCCTTCATTTGAGCGGTTACGCCAGTTCTTAAAGACATCTTCAACTACCAGCTTAATGTGATCTGGATTTTCATCATAGAAACTTGGCTCAATGGTATCGTCCATATCTTCCGGTGTTAGATTTTCAATTTTCTCCTGGATTTGCTCATCCGTCCATTTCGGATAACGTTCACGATAGAAGTTAGGCAAATAATCAGATTTCATCTTGTCTTCATCAATTGTTGTTTCAAAATCGACTTTAAATCCCAGCACATTTCTATCCGCAATTGCTTCTCGAATCGTGTAAGCATGAAGTAACTTACCAAAAATATCTTCCGTACGTAATCCCTGCGTTGTTTCATCAAACATTGGTGTTCCAGTATAGCCAACCCAAGCAGATCTTTTAAACTCCTTTTGAATTGCCGCAAAGTTTTCGCCTCCGGTGCTTCTATGTGCTTCATCAACAATAAAGACGATATTTTTGTTGGGTGCTTTAAAGTTTTTACGATTGACTAACGTGCCCAATTTTTGTACGGAAGTTACAATGATGTTATTGTCTTTGCTTTTCAACTTCCGACTTAAATCATTAGTACTCTCCGTGTCTTGAACACTTCCTGATTTCGTGTCATCCGTCACATCACCATCCGGATCATATGCTTTATATTTTTCGTTTGTTTGCTTCGTTAAAGCTATTCTATCCACCACAAATACCACTTTATCGACTCTCGGCATACGACTTGCAAGCCATGCTGTTTTAAAACTTGTAATCGTCTTACCTGAACCAGTCGTATGCCAGATATAACCGACTTTATTCGTGCCAAATTCAAAATCAACTTTTTTCAGATTTTCGATAACGGTTTGTGTCGCATACACTTGGTAAGGACGCATAACTTTAAGCATTTGATTGTTTTTTGTACCATCTAAAATCATGTAATTTGTCGCCATTTGATGTGCCATTGGAATACTAAGCATGGAATCTGCAAACTCTTTCCAGTTATGTACAATGGCGTTATCGGTTTTGCGCTGCCAGTTAAATGCGAAATCTTTATTGAATTTATCTGATGTCGTATTCGCCATATATTTTACGTTATTTGGCGTAATAGCAACTAAAATCTGCAAAGTTGAGAAAATATCACGATATTGATTTTCATCAATATATTGGTGCATTTGATTTAACGCTCTGTCCACATCATGCGTATCACTCTTTTCTTCTATTTGAATGATTGGCAGACCATTCATTAAAAGTGTTGTATCAAAACGTCGATCTTGCTTACCTGCAATAACCGCAGGACGTTCGATTTGATTAACCACTTGATAAATTGTATCTCCAGCACCAATTTGTCTTTGATCGAAAACCGTTAGAAACACATGGCGGCCATCATCCAAATCAATCTCAATTTGCGACACACCATTCAAACCATATAAAAATTGCCCCGCCTCATATGGTGTATGAAGATCTGATATAATTTTCTTAACCTGATTAAATTCTACCACACTTAGAGGATGTTCAAGCGTATTTTGATTATGTTGTTCTAAGATCTTTTTGAAATTATCCCAAAGTGCATCCGTCGTTTTGATATTCGGTTCATACTTCCATAACTTAGTTTTAACAATATAATTAGATGCTTTTTCCTGCACCCTTAAATCATCCGAACGATCCGATATCTCTGAATTCGTTATCATTTTGCTGGTAAGATATTGAATTAGTTCAGTTTCAAATAGATTCTCGTTCATTTTTTGGTTTCCTCCTCTAACTTGGATAGTAGAATAGTTGTTTCAAGATTCGCAGCTCTTTTTCTAAGCGCTTGTAATCGTAATTGCTTAAAGTAAACATCGCCGACAATTCTTTGCTTTTCTATTGATGGTAGCTTTGGTATTTCAAGTTCTTTTAATTGTTTAAGCGTGTATTTTAGAACTTGCGAACCTTGTAGCCCCATCATGAATTGTTTCTTAATCGTTCTATCTTCATTAAGTAAATAAACTAAAAATCTCGGGGCAACGTTTTTATTTGGTATTAGTTTGACGTAATTTTGCGTATACAAGTAGCCTTCGTGTTCTTTTCTTACAATTGAAGCAGTTCCTGATGTTAAACTAAACACGACATCCCCAGCACATAAAATATTCACTTTGTCATTTGTCCTAACTTGCTTATTATCCGAATTACTTGAAATAATACCGGCCAAATCATCTGCTATTTCCGTTTGACTATAAAAGATATATAAGGGCGCTTGTTCATCCATCACCTCAGTAATCCTGAATTGAGGTGATCCACTGATAAATTCAACTATTCCACTCAATTTGCCCATAAATTATCGTGCCTTTCTAAAATTAAGTTTTCATCTTTGTAATGTTATTATATCTGAAGTAAAAATATTTTGCAATACTTTAAGGTCGCACCAATCCCCGAACAACACAAAATCGTCAGATTAAAAACTTCTGACGATTTGATTTCCTCTACTAACTCCATGTATTTTTCTATCAAAAAAGGACGTGAAAATTATCACTCTCATGTCCTCAATTTTAGTATTATTTATCCATGAAACCCACTTAACCCTTTACAGCGCCCATCACAATACCTCCAACGAAGTATTTTTGTACAGCGAAGCTAATATGATTTTTCAACGTCTCCTGACAGATACTTTTATTGTTAATAACCATTGTAATCACTGATCTACTCCGCAAAAAAGGAAGGGATACGATCACAATCATGTAGTCTATACTAATTTATAAGTGCAAGAAGTGCATACATCTCAGCGTATGCAGATTGGGTTAGCAGTTGTAGATCTTCTGAATAATTATCGTTAAAGCTAGTTACCAAGTTACTTGGAAGCATTCCATTATTGTCCATATAATGACTGTAGGCATAATCAAGTGAAGTCTTTAAAATTTCTATAAAAGGTTTAGTAAAGTCACTGTCATATTGGGAAAGGACCTCATAACCTTCAATTAGAATTGCAGTAAACCATGGATAGCCCTTGTAATATTTAATATTGTTCGTCTCTTTCACAAATATATTATGTGAAATCGTAGCTGCTTTTTTTGCATCTATGTAGTAATCTTCTTCATTTGTAATATTATAAAGCAGTAAATCTGCAAGTATCATACTTCCTGTGTTATAGGCATAAAGATCCTTATTAATAGAACCATTGATGCGCGATCCATCAGGTTTAACAACTGTGTTGATACCATTATAATAGATACCTGTATCACTGTTTTGCATCTGTTTACAAAAGTCGTAGAATTTAACAGCCCAATTAAGATAGTTCTCATCTTGAGTAAGCTGATAAAGTTTTGCATTTACAATAATACAGCACGCATTTGCAGAAAGCCCCCGCTCCAATTCCTGTGGGGTTGCGTTTGTTCCAAGACCATTTTCATTCCAAACAAGTCCACCGATTTCTTCGTTCCAACCTGTATAAATAAAATTAGTTAATTTAATTGCTTCAGAAAGATAATCATCGTTACCAAACATTTCATAAGCAAAAAGCATATTTTCGTGCAACCCAGATATTGTCATCAAAAAATATGTCACCAACACCATTATTCACAGAGGTACCTCTGCCCGAATTATATTTAGCCAAGAAGTCATTGGAGTTGGCATTTTTGTAATATGCTAAATTATCGAGCATAGTTTTATACTCTTCACGGACATTGGTATCAGATGGGAAAAGCCTGTTCATCTGATACATCATCCCTAGTGCTCCAAAATATGACCATAAATAAGCCGTTGATACTTCATTATCCTTATTTAGATAGTATTCATGAAGATAATATTCACCCTAATTTTCCCGATACAGTTTTAGTACATTCTCTAATAAGTGTTTGGCAAGCTCTTCATTTAGTATCGCTTCTTTAACTTCTATTTCATCCATATTATAATTTCCTTTTAAATTTGGTTGTATTATTGGTTCCACACTAGTATTCGAGGGTGTATCCTCATTAACATCATTACTACAGGACCCTAAGACACATATGCATACAGTAAATAAGATTGTAAATCAGAATAAACCTTCTCATTATTTTCCTCCTCAATCCTTTTCACCAGTCAATGCTTTCAACCCTTCGGCACCATTCTTCCTATTCGGTGTTATCTTACGGTTGCCCGCACCACCATACAAGAATCATCCAGCGGCTCGAGCGAAAAATTTTTCACACTTGCCGGAATAATAAAGGTTTCGGCGTAATGCACCTCAAAGGCAGTAAAGCTATTATCCGGCGATGTTACAATAACTCCTTTGCCGTCAACAACATTACACATACTAACGCTATCCCCGGTTTCAAAGCTTTTCTTGTCCTTCAGCGTATATCGCCGTGTTTCAATAAATTCCCGCTCATGCAATCCTGTCCGCTCCTCCTTAAAGTTTGCTTCCTCACGGATTATTTCAGAGCGATTTATAAGATTTTCTTCTACCCAATTTGTTGTTCTATCCCACTGAATTACCTGTTTTCCATGCTGCAGATGCACCGGCCGAGGTTTTCCGTCCAGTCCTACACGCTCCCAGTCCCAAAGCTTGAAGGTAAAGATATACGGGGTAGCACTGATCTCCAATACCATTGTGTTTTTTCCGGAGCAATGTATCGTGCCCGCAGGGATGAGAAAATGGTCGTGCTTTTTTGCCGGCCATGCATTTATAAAATTTTCAGCTGCAAAGGTTGCGCCCTCATCCTGAGCCTTCTGAAGCTCATGCAGCATTTTTTCCTTGTCAATATTTTCCTTCAAACCAAGATATACCAATGCTTCATCTTCACAGTCGAGGATATAATAGCTTTCGTCCTGCGTATAGTGCATACCGAACATGTTTTGAATATACTCCGTTAAAGGATGCACCTGCATAGATAAATTTTGTCCACCCATCGTGTCCAAAAAGTCAAAACGAATGGGAAATTCGTCACCGAACCTTGCATGCACCCTATCACCCAGCAGCTGCCTGGGGTAATAAAAAACAACGTTGATGGACGGCAGCTCCAAGAGCACATCGCCGAAGCGCATTAAGATGCTGTTTTCTTCCGGTACGCCGTCAAATGCCCAGGCATAGTTTTCTACTTCCCGCGGCAAATCGCAAACCTCTTTCATCCATTGCCCGCCCCACACTTCCGGCGCAAAATACGGCATTAAGCGAAACGGTTCACTAACAAACAGCTTCAGCCCTGCCCGAAAACCGTCGCCGCACACCATTTTAGGTTTATCGGCATGTACAGTGTCAACAATAAAGTCAATTTTCTCTAAAAGCTGGCGCTTTTTTCTATCAGCCATTCGCCATTCCACAAAAAAACCTTGTTTATACTTTTTTAATTTATCCTCATCTCTGTTGCTTGTATGCCAGTTGCTCGCACCGTTTTTGTAACGGCACTGCAGTTCCCAGCGGGACATATCGAAATAAACCAATACATCCGCATGTGTAATAAGGGAAGCTCCTGTCCCGTAAACAATTTTTAATCCTTCGCAGTTTCGTAATTCCTCTTGCATTGCCTGTATTTTATGCAAGGAATACACATCTTCAAGACAAAGCGTATTCATAACTCCAAAGACCCTGTCTTCCGTTAAATATGGCTTGATTAGCACATGATATTCATCATCTGCAATCATGCAGTCCTCCGCATTGAACATCTGTCCGCCAATTGTTTTTAAATTATCAACAATTTCAGCTGTATTCACACCTGGATAGAATTCTGCCACAATCACACCATTTTTAATAGATTGTAAATGCTTACAAATATCCTTCCAGCCGGCAACCCCCTTGTAACCTTCTACTCTCTTCTCAGGATATTTGTCATATTGACCTTTATTTCTGTTATCTATCATAATCACCATTCCTTTTATATACTTGCTGCTCCTACAATGCCTGCTATATTTCCAAGTTCTGCCTGCACAACCTTTACCTGTGCAAACGCAAACCCATACACATTCATTTGCATAGCCTTATTTACCACAGGCACGATTAAGTCGGCAGAGGCAGAGACGCCGCCACCAATAATAATCACATGCGGACGAAGAATGTTTGCAATATTTACAGCACCTGCACTAAGATACTCCAAGAATTCCCGCACAATTTCATTGGCTAGCGTATCGCCTGTGCGCGCTAGCTCGAATATTTCTTTTACGGTAATGCCGTCCTGGTCAGTCCGTGCCCAACGTTTTGCAATTGCACTGGCTGAAGCATATGTTTCCAAACAGCCGCGTCTACCACAGTTGCATAGCTTGCCGTCAAATTCTATGATTGAGTGTCCAAAAATATATGCCATGGAACCGTAGCTGTCTGTTTCCAGCTTTCCGTCACGGATAAAACCACCGCCCACACCCGTACCAATCGTAAACATTGCAACTCTTGAATAGCCTTTGCCGGCTCCATACAGTGCTTCACCCAGTGTCGCACACTGAGCGTCGTTTGCAATTTTAACTTTTTTCCCTATGGCTTGTTGTATGTCCGCACAAATCGGAATCTCATGCCAGCCAAGATTATTGGAATAGCGGATTATTCCGGCACTTGTATCAATGATACCCGGTGCCGCTAAACCAATGTGGCCAATGTCCTGATGGCTTTTTAGCATATTCCGTGAAATTTCAATAATTTTATCCAAAGTCTCCCTGTAGCTTCCGCTAGAGGGAGTATCACATTTTGCACTCTCCAGAACGCTTCCGTTTTCGACAATACCATATTTAATTTGCGTGCCGCCAAGGTCAATCCCTAATATCTTCATATTTTCCAATTTCCTTTATCGTTCATCAAACATATAAAATTGTAATACGCTTTCATTTAAGGCTTCGCCGGTCTGAAAGATCTCTGCCGCATTGTTGCCTTGCATCAAATTCAAGCTGTAGCTAAACTGATAAAACCCGCCAAGGCTTGCTTTAAAGTTGGTTTCCCAAAAATTATTCATTACCCATGAGTAAACCTCATCACAGTTTGTGGCACCTTCACCCATTAGCTTAATGGGGTGTGCTTTTAGCGTGCCAAAACTAACCAGCGGCGCATCAGGGGTCGTAATTAATACACTGCTGTTTTCCGAGCAAAAGGCAACACCGTTCTGCACCGCATAAAAATCCACACATGTGCCAGGAAGCTGGTCAATGCGGGGGCGTAAAATGGCACCGGCTTTATCAATAAATATTTCTTGTGCCATAAAAGGCAGCGCAAGATATAAATTCTCCGGCTCCCAAATACTGTTTTTATGTACACGAAAATCAAAATCAATTTTTGGTGCAAGCTTATAAGCAGTAACAATCAGACTGCATTCCTGTACTCCATCCATGCGATATTTGAGCTCTGCACGCGAATAAAGCCTGCCGTTTTCAAGAACCTTCACATCATACATTTTGCCTACGCTGCGATGTGTGCGCGCCGCTTTGCGGTTCCTGCCCATGTTGCGCCGTACCCACAAATAGTCCTCTGCAATGTCCCTTTCCGTCACTTCATAAACCGGTGTAAATGCAACATACGGATGCTGCGTATTGATTAGTTCTTTCTCTTCCTGTTTGCTATAAATGGAGCTGATACCTCTGTCATTTTCAAAAGCAATTTTAAAGAAATTGTTTTCGATTCCGTCAATACTGATACAGCCTCCGTTTTCTAAATCTTCGCAAAGCCGCCAGTACAGATCGTTAATACCTTCGATACCTGTCGGCGCCTTCCTGCCTGCAGACACAAGTGATTTTGCAGGAAGCTCCTTCAACGCAAATGTTTTTATCTGCCCCGGGGCAAGATTGAGCCAGATGCAAAGCTTAGGACCTCTGGAATAGCTACTTAACTGGAATGGAACACATTCACCTGTTTCTTCGTCAATTACCTCAAAATGATTGTAACCGTAAAAATGCTCGAGGTCACAGGTAAACATACCTTCATAATGTATTGCATGAGGATTTATCGCACGGAATTTGAGAGTTTTATGCAGTGATATTGCCGTTTCTCCCAACGACTGCTGCACATTTTCCCGCATTATAGTAACAGCCTCACTGGCTTTTAATGCGTATAAGCGTTTCCATTGCTCTAAATTATTCACCTGCGAGTGAAACGGCTCCGTAATCGATGATGAATAACCCCAGGTGTGCTCTCCATAAAACATCAGATTCTGTAAGGCGTCATTATAATAAGGACGAAGCTGCGCATTTTCTTTGCAATTCATTTTCTGCATCACATGGAAGCTGCGTGCTGCATTGCGGTATTGTATCACATCTGAGGGTGTGGAGCCGATACCGTCTGCCCACCAGTCTGTCCAGTCACCGGAATAGACTGGAATTTCTACCGTCTCATTCGCCAGCCGCATAAAAAAGTCATCTAATGTGCACATTTTTAATTCTATATTGTCGCTTTGCGCATTAAACAAATTGACAAACTCTAATATTTTTAAGGAGGGCGGCGAGTTGTCCGTCATGTTTCCGCTGAGGGACACAGGCGCAAAGGTATATGGATATTCCTGCTCTAATAAAGAAGCTACATAAGCATAAATACGTTTCACTGCTTTTTCAAAATCACTCCCCTGCATAGAAGACATTCCGTCCTGAAGCGTATATTCAAACCATGATGCCTGAGCAATTCCAAGTTCATTACCGAGATTGTAATGGTCCCCGTTCCAGCAAAGGATCCGGTTACCTTGGGGAGAATCCCAGTAAAAAGGTGTCTGCTTTTTGAATAGCGGATGATATCCATGATGTGTATGGATACACGACATGAGATTTACAACACCATTTTGCGCTAATACATCTGCGTATCCCCAGCTGTAGCCGTTGATATCTGCAGTAATCGCACTCTTTGCTGCGAGTCCCATTTTTGTTCTTTCGGCAGCACATCCCCGCATAATCTCATCCTGCACATATGCCGGTACAAGATCCGTAAGATTTAAGTAGCTGGCTGAAAGACCGATGTTTCCACTATTTACAGCAGCAATAAATTCTGCTTTTTCCTGCTCGGAGGCTACCTTTAAAAACTGCTGTACACACCAGTAACTTTCGCAATTCCATACAAATTGCTGATTCTTCTTTACCAGCTGCAACACTTCCCGGATAAATGCAATATGATGCGCTTTCATTTTTTCTTGCGTGTCGGTATAGCCCACATCCGTATGAGAAAGATGAAGCAAATAAATTGTAAACTTTTTTTTCATAAGACTCTCCTGTATTCTAAAATTACGTACCGGAAAATACGATTCCCTCGATGAAATATTTTTGTGCAAACATGAAAGCAATCATTACGGGAATGCAAAGGGCTCCGCCTAAAAGCAAAATAAGTGAGCGTCGCCAATACCGGTTTGATAGCACTTCATAAATTTGAAAGAAAAGAAATGTAATTTCTTCAAATTAAAATGACTCGAATTTTCATTTGTAGTATACTATAAATGAAAATTCGAGTCAACTATATCCGAAATATTTATGCCTTAAAATTTTTGTATAATTAATTAGCTCCAACAATAAAAAAACGATAACACATCCAAAAATCTATTATTTTGCATTGTGTTATCGATATATAATTTTACATGGTTTTCTAAGTTAAATTTCCTTATCCATCACAGCCAAAGCTGTGCGCCGCAGATTTTCTTCTGCACTGTTTCCCATTTGGTGCAAAATTTCTTTGCTTAAAACATCCACTATATATAATTGAGAGACCTTGGAAACAAGAGAGCCGCTGTCTAAAGGTGAACTTTTCCCTACTACATACAGCAATGCCGTTGCAAACTTAGCTAAAGGAGATTTCAAATAGTTCGTCACAATGATCAAGCTTACCCCTTGTCTTGCTGCCATTTTGGCAAGGTCTATCATATCCTTGGTTTGTCCGCTTACAGAAAAAAGTACCAGAACATCTTTTTCGTTCATTATAGATGCACTAATTAACTGAAAATGACTATCAGAAAAATTGGTCACGTTTAAACCATAACGTAAAATTTTGTTGCGAAATTCCTGAGCTGCTAGCCCGGAGTTCCCACTGCCAAAGGCGTAAATATTTTTAGCCCGCAAAACGAGATTTGCAGCTTTCTCAATTTGTTCGTGATCGAGTAAGTCACAGGTTGATTTAAGCGCCAGTACCATATTATCAAGGATCCTAGTGGATTCATTTCTAGTATCATTTTCTGTATTATTTATATTTTGCGACAACAGAAAGCGGAACTCTGAATATCCCTTCAATCCAAGCTTTCTGCAAAAGCGCAACATTGTAGCATCCCCTACGTTCACCTTTTCAGAAAACTCCGTTATCGAAAGCATTATCATTTCTTTAATAGGATTATTGCGGATAAAGTCAATAATCACTCGTTCCTGCTTCGTTGCATAAGATTCCATTAAACTAATTTTATCAAATATATTTTCACTCAATAAGTTTCCTCCCAACAATAAACAATCTTTGCATAAAGTATATTCTGCAAGATATAAACTGTCAATAGTGCTATTTAAAGGTTAGGGCGTCAATGAATAAACTATGCAAATTAAAGGAATTATAAGCGTTCCGTCTCCATAATCTCCATGTTCACCCTCCGGTTTCTTATAAAAATTATAGCATAAGTAAGTATGAAGCACAAAAGGTTAATCCGATAGCTTCACAGGCTTGTCCAAACATATCATTTGTGTTATCAGAAGCACCGCCTAATTCATATCAATAGCCGGTCAAAAGAAGTGCGGCAGTCCGCTTTCTGCTTTTGAAGTGATTCTTCGATACATTAAATAGTCAACTCATATCATAAATGACTATATTATTTATTTTGATTTTATGTTTTCAATCTCAGGATATTGAGTAAGGAGTTTTTCGTTCGCAAGTTCCATTTGCCTATAATAACTTGCATAAGAAATACTTAGTTTCTTCATAGCGGGAATAAATATATCGTAGTAACCACTCGTCTTATTAAAATCCTTCAACAATGCTTGAATTTTATATAGCGGCGAACTTTTGTATTCATCTGATTGCTTAAATGCTATAAATTGCTCTAAAAAACACTTGTTTTCCGATAGAAACTTTTCCGGATATTCAATTGATTGTTTTGTGCTTTCTATCATCTCTTTAATGCTTTTTGTACTGATGTTTTTTGTACTTTCAATTAAATAAGCTTGCAAATCTTTGGGAAAATTAAGTGATGGTACATTATCTAAAAATTCTATAATTTCCTTATACGCTAATTGTTGCTCAACTGTAATGATCGGTTCATTTAAAAAGCGAGCAAAATGAAGGCAAATAAGTCTGCCATAATATCCAGGAAACGCATTTATAAGCTTTTCGGTAACTGTTGCCCCTTCCTCGATTGCTTTCAAATCAGCACTTATTTCAGCATACCCCTTACCAGAACAAAGCTTATCTAAAATAACTTTCTTTGCCTGTTCTCTTTGATTCCTCAGCTCCATTTGAACTGACAACTTTTTTAACGTATCATCAGTTTCATCAGCTAGCACTGCCTTAAATTCTTCTATATTAAACCCAAGCTTACGAAAAACAGAAATCTTTTTTAATCTTTCTATATCGTCAGAACTAAAATCCCGGTATCCATTATCTAAAATAACAGGGAAAACTAATTCTTGTTCTATATAATACTCAATTGCTTTTTTGGTTAAGTTTGTTTCTTTACTAGTTTCATTAATTAACATCTCTATCACCTCAAAATAATTATAAGCTAACACCTAGGGTAATAGTCAATAGCTTCTAGCATTACTGTTGCTTATACTCTATTTTATCTATAGCGTCAAGAAATTTGTGTATCCTTCTTGTATGTATATGTTAATTCTCAAACATTTTATATAATTCTGCCTTAAACTATGCAAGCTTATTTGTTGGATGCGGCCGGAGTCGAAGATCATAGACACTATGCTTGTATTTATGATATAATAAAAGCGTAGTGAGCATATGCGAGCTTGCTTGCAATATGCGATCGGAGCCAAAGATCATGAACTGTTTTTTGTTCATGATATAATAAATTTATTAATTCTTTGTAAGAAATGGAATATTTTTCTATTAAGGTCAAACCAATGATTTCAGCGTGACTACTAAGCTACCGATTAAACATATTATACGAGGAGTTTAAAATGAATAGAAATAAAAGAAATAAAGCAGCAATTCTTCTTACCCTGCTTGGAGTTATAATAACATTATTTATAGCAGTATTTATCTTTATACAACCCACTGCTGCTGATAGTAATATAAAACCAACCAGCATTCCGAGTATTACACCAACGAATGCTCCTACCCCTATTTCAGAAGATACATCAACTATTTCTCCCACCGCAGCAATTACGATTGCTCCTACTCCCTCAGAGGAATCTTCTCACAATACGCCTACTCCCTCAGAGGAAACCTCACATAATATACCTACTCCCGCAGAGGAAACCTCACATAATGCGCCTACTCCCGCAGAGGAAACCTCACACAATACGCCTACTCCCTCAGTAAACCCGACAGTCAAGCTTCATTTTATTAACGTTAACCAAGGAGATTCCATTCTGATCGAAGATAATGACCACTTTATGCTTATCGATGCAGGAATAAATGAAAAAGGAGATACCGTTAAAAAATACCTTAAAAAACTTGGAGTAGAAAAACTGGATTACGTTATTGGTACCCATCCGCACAATGATCATATTGGAGGGCTCGATACCGTTATTAATGCGTTTAAAGTAGATAATGTACTCCTGCCAGACGTTTCGATTGATTCAGAAAATTACGAGGATGTACTAGAAGCCATCGCGGATAAAAATCTTATCATCACAAGGCCTACGGTTGGGGATAACTATACTCTCGGTAATGCTTCCTTTGTCATAATCTCTCCTAATGCATCTAGTTATGAAGCTTTAAATGATTATAGCATTGGAATAAAACTTACCTATGGAAGTAATTCTTTCCTGCTCGCAGGAGATATCCAGGCTGTCTCAGAAGCTGAAATACTCGAGAATGGCATTGATTTATCCGCCGATGTATTAAAGCTCAGTCATCATGGTTCTTCTACCAGCAATACAATTAGTTTCTTAGATAAGGTTGACCCGAAATATGCTGTAATCAGTGTTGGGAAAGGGAACAAATACGAGCATCCACATTCCGCGACCATGCAGGCTGTGAATGAGCGAGCTATTGATCTTTACCGGACGGATAAACAGGGCAGTATTGTCTTCACCACAGATGGCAAAATCATCTCGGTTAATGTGGAACCTTATGCTATTACCTCTTCTGACATGACCTCTGATGCAGCAGAGAAAGCAGCAATAGCAAAGGGTTATTAATATCGAATGATGGAGCAAATACTGTAATACGGTTGATGTGGAAGCATAGCGCAAAGAACGTAAAAAATGGGCAATCATTTTATAAGTAAAACAAATCCCCAAAGGTTGACTGTTATTTTTGTCAATCTCACGGGGATTTATTATTTTACTGTATCAAAATTTCAGGATTATCCTAGACTAAGCTTAACAACTCGCGCAAATGTAATATGATTATTTGGAAGTAATTGACGGCTTGGATATCACATATCTATATTTTCGTGATAGACCTTTTAAGAATACACTGATATCTACGAATAACTCTCACTCACAGTTATCTTCTATTATGATACTTTATAACTTACCGCAACACTTTTTAAATTTCTTTCCGCTGCCGCAAGGACATGAATCATTTGGGTAGACTTTTTTCGTATCCTTCGTCATCGTTCCATTAATTCCATTTTCAAAATAAATGGATGAAATATCTGTTACTGTTGTATCTAGATCAATATTTATCCCCATTTAATCTAACTGTTCTTGTCCTTCGGCCAGCATTGCCGCTGCGTGTGAACTTTCAGGAACAATCGTAGTTGTTCCCGGATATATTGTTGTCTGACGCATAACTTCATCCGGGGTATACCCATGGCTGCACCATAATCTAACAGAATTCATAACCTTCATCGCGTATCCAAGAAATTCATTTGCTTGATCCATATCTTCAAAATCTATGCCATACCCATGCATGGATACAAATACAAACTGTACAAATTCGTATGGATCTCTTTCTTCTCCAGACTTTCCCATGTTGGCTGCTTGATTATGGAGTTCATCTCGGTATCACCATCGAGTGTAAAGTATAAATGGCTGTCTCTATTATCTTGTCTTCAGATTAAATTGTACTCGTTCAATCTCCTTCCATCCGTGAGTATTGATAAAGTAACTGATCGTTCCAAACACAACGTAAATAATTCCCATACAGCGATATGTAAAGCATTCGAATATAGCAAAACCAATAAAACGAATATAATCCTTTAGCGAAAATTTATACTCAAAACGGCGCATTACAAAGAGTATCGCAGTATCCTGCAATAACGCTGTACAAAAAGAAGTAAGAAAAAGTATAATCAATGCCCGCACTCCTGAATTCGGTAAAATGAGAATAAGGAGCGGAATTAAAATTGTAGAAAAAGATACAAGTGTACCCAGAATAAAGGAGTCGAATAACAGATACATTGAAGTAAGAAAGCTAAAATTGTTAAATAAATCGTTCCAGTAATAAATGATACAGTCTATAAAAGCCCTCTGCCACCGAAACCTCTGATTCATTAAATTCTTAAAATCTTCCGGACACTGTGTATAGCAAATCGCCTCAGGAATAAATAACATACGCTCCTTTTGATTATTCAGTTTAATGTATTTTTGAAATTTAAGGGTAATATCCATATCTTCGCCGACGGTTTTTCTGAATCCGCCAACGTTGAATAGAACATCTTTCTTAAAAGCACCGAAAGCCCCGGCAATAACTGTAATCGCATTAAGGCAGGAATGGGTATATTTATTAAGGCAAAATCCATCTAGATACTGGATTATTTGATGTTTAATCAATGCATTTGTGTTTTTCAAAGAAGGTTTTAAGGTGCCGTTATCGTTAACAAAGCCTTGGATGATATGAACCATACCACCAACCGCAATAACTTTCTGAGATTCAAAGGCACAACTTATGTATTTTAATGAATCTTTCTCCAGTAAACTATCCGCGTCTAATGTAATTACGATGTCATTCATACTATAGTCGATCCCGGCATTTAGTGAATCAGCTTTTCCGCCGTTTTCCTTATCTATAACATAGACATTGGGATAAATCAACGAATGATAAAAAGACTTTATCCTACCGTATTGAAGTTTATTATTGCATGAACGATCATATGGTTCTAAATGCAGTAATTCTTTTAATTTTAGTAATGTCTGATCTGTTGAACCGTCATTTATAAGGATGATTTCATAATGCGTATAATCTACATGAATAAGGCTTGTACAACATTTTTCTATAACAAGTTCTTCATTATAAGCCGGTACTAAAATAGTCAGTCCTTTTTCATCTTCACTTTTAAGTTTAAGAGGCTCTCTATTTGGCCTTTCTTTTATAAGAGGGAGAAAAATATACACAATCTGAAAAACAACGAACATAACAAACAATATATGCATTTCATATTCCTCCTTAAGTATACGACTGGAGCGATTTCCCGATCGATGCATTCGTATATTTCTCTCCAGTATGTTGCTACAATTACGTCACAAGCCGGAATTCCCAACACCAGCTCTTGTTCAAATGGATCGTGAATGTAATTAACGTCATTGTTGATTGGAAACCATATCGGTTTCTTAAAATGCGATACAAGCGTTACTTGTTAATTAATCATTGCAAAGCTGGTTTAGAACCAAGTCCATCATAAGTACTCCTTGTATTTTTAAAAAAAGGAAATCAAATTGAAGACCGCTTTCAGATATTCTAAACAAAAACTTTGTATTTAGAATTAAGGATTATATATTCCGACCGATGAACTCCACTTGCACGGTCATTTAGATCCACTGCCACAGAAGATGGGACCCACCTTAATGATAGGTGCACCAGTGATTTTAGCTGCATTCTTTCCGATAAATTAGAGCATCCTTTTCCAGAAAAAAATCATCTCTTTCCGGAGTGAATGCTATGTATTCCCTTTAATTTTTATTCAGCACATCGGAAATGGTTTTAATAATATCTCCTGTACTGTCCTGAGTGCTTTCCCAATACATCATACCGCCTAAGCCAAGCGTCTTTACTGTGTCTGCTTTAAACTTAATTGCTTCTATGTCCTCATAAGTTATCCAAGTATCACCGTTGTACAAATAAGCTGCTTTCGATATATCATCCCAATATCTTTCATAGCCGTTTTTAGAAATATATTCTGCTTTTAAATTGTTGTAGGTTAAATCCAAGTCGTCCGGTGATATTGCCTCTGCCGCATTTTGAAACAGTCCGTTGTCAGTAGATTGAACTCCTTTCCATCCATAACCATAGGCCGGTACACCAACCACTAATTTCTCTGGTCTGCAGGCCTTAAGGTACCGCTGAATGCCATCATATGTATTCAAATGCACAGGGGAGCCTTTATGATCGAACCAATTGCTTTGATGTCCAGTTACCGAAGACCATGTTCCGATGTAGTCATATCCCATGAGATAAATATAATCTACACTCTTGCTTACTTTATGTACTCCAAAAGCTTCGATAGCCCAATCACTCATTGGGGCCGCAAATGTTAATTGGTATTTCTTATGATCTGTTTTATATATCTCATCAAATTTTGCGCGCATTTCTCTCATCAATAATACAAAGTTTTGTGTATCCTCAGGACGTGCCTTTGTTGACTCTGAGTGATCTTGCGTCGGAAATTCCCAATCGATATCGATCCCATCAAGATTATATGATTTTAGGAAGGAAACAGCACTTTCAATAAAAGCTGCCCGAGTTTCCTTTGTTAAAGCCATGTCAGAAAAACCATCGGAACCCCAGCCTCCGACGGATAAATTAATTTTAAGATGAGGATAGTTCAGTTTAAGAGAGATTAATTCCTTTGATAAATTAAGTTCATTGATTGGATCAATTCGAATTTTGGAATCCGGAGTGATTGTAGCAAAAGCAAGATTAACATCAGTCAATAAATCTCCCGGAACATCTTCCGCATGCCATGATTTGTAGATTGGAAGGTAAGTGACTTTTACATAATCATGGGGCCTAGGCTTTACCCTTGCTAATTTTACTATGGAACATATAACTATTCCAATTACAACGAATATCACGATTTCAGCTTTTCTTCTCTTTTTCAAAATTGCTCATCCTCCAGACCCTAGACTAAATATTTCCCGATATAAGGGATTATACGTATTAGCTTTACAAAAATGAAGCTCAATGCAAAACTAATAAAAATAATCGAAATTGTATAAAGGACATACGACTTTGGTATCAAAACACTTAAACGACCGGAAAAATCAATGATTAACATCATGTGCATCAAATAGATTCCAAATGTTGCATTGCTTAAAGCTATTAAAAGCTTTTGAAAACTTTTTGTTAAAAATTTTTCCCATTTAATATTTTTGGCAAATAGCAAAACAGCTGTTGAAATCGTAACCGTTGTTATTGCAAAGTGAGAATACAGGCTTTCATCCAGCGCTGTTTTTGAAACAGAAATAGCATACGTACCCCAAATGGTAAGCAATACTGAAAAGAGCGCTCCTATGTAAATAACGGTTCTCCACTTTTTTGACAAATCATAATGGTGTAAATAATAGCCTAATATATAATAACCCGTTAGGCCAAACACAAAAGGAATATTAAGGATATGGATATAAAAATATCCGTCCCAGCCAAGGAACATCATGAATTGTTGAATCGAAGTATATAGAATGGTAGCTGTAAACCATAAGCCTAACCAGTACTTGAGCTCCTTTTGTGTAGAGTTTATAACTATTTTCCTTAGAAACGGCGAAATGAGGTAAATTATAAAAATGTCGTAAACAAACCATAGATGATAGTACGATTGATCCAATAAGATATTGGTACCTATCGTTCTTAATATATCTGGAAAGTAAATGCTTTTACCTAAAATGTAAGTTTCCTTAACAATAGAATAAAGAACCGACCAAACAAGAAATGGAACTCCTATTTTTAATAAACGGGATTTTAAAAAACTTGGTATATTATCTAGGTGAGGGTTATCTAACGTTAGAATACCGCTGATCATAAAAAATACAGGTACCGCCCATCTCGTAATACTATTCAATACATCAGCCCACCACCAGCTGGGTTCACCCAAAGAATTTATGTCTTGAATTTTCCCTGCAACCGTGTGAATTGTAATGACGCTGATAATAGACAAAACGCGTAATATATCTAAATATATAATCCTGTGTTTTTCCTTCGACTGATGTTGTTCCGATTTAAAAATTTGTGCTTCTTCCATACAATCTCCCTTTTTTGTAAATAATAATCAAACTATATCACAATAAATGGTAATAGGTCAAATTCACTATAAAAAATAATATTCTGTAAAATTCTGTTATTCATACAAATACAGATGGTAATATAATGAATTTTCATGAAGTTTGTATATAAAAAACACGAAATTGGTAAAAATAAGTAAAATAATGTGTGTTATTACAATTATTGTCTCGTCTAAAAATAGTGAAACATACAGAACTTTTTTAGAGAGAATTTTTCATTTTTTTCTAAATAAATATTATATTTATACTTGAATAAATTGTAAGGAGTTTCCTGTATAATTTGAATATAAGAATTCCAAGAAGAAGGTTCCGAAAAAAATACCTCAGTGTAATATAAGATACCTTCTTGTAGTGCGTTCAATCTTTTTCTATTCAATTCTATTTCATCATATATAGCTGACAGCACATCTCCACCATTACCTTGTGAACGAGCTGCCTTTGTTATCAATGCTTTTGTTATTTTGTCGGTTGATTCCATAAAATTGTAGTGTAAGCTTTTATAAGAACTTTGTCATCACCCTTACAGAAAAACCAAAGTGTCTGATCGCTTTTAGAAAATATTGTACGTTCAATTTTCATTTGCTTGTCATAGGTTGTCTTTGTGCTTTCTACAATAATATAGTCAGCAGTACTTTCTGCCTTAAGTTCGTTCGGTACATCTTCCGGTTTGTACTCATCTTTCTTAAGGATATTGCTGTCTTTGTCCATTTGAAGTATCGTAACCTTTTCAGTCGGATACATGGTTGCAAGAGATACTTTTACAGAGGAGCTATAGGATTTACTTTTACCGTTTTCTTTTACAGTGACTTTATCGGTCAGAGTCTGAGTGTAAACGCCACCCTCGCCATTATCGCCTGTAGCTACAAAGCCTTGACCAGTAACAAGATAAACTCGACCATCTGCACTTTGGTAAACAGGATTAATGTATAATGCTTTACTCATAGCACCAGAAGAAATATAGAGAGTTCCCTCCAGTTCAATCCCATCTTCATTATTGCCGCCTATTACATGAGTTTGCACATCGGTAAAGCCCTCGTCACCACTGAATGAGATGTAAGTGAGATCATTGTTCAGTGGGTCGGTTATGGTCGGGGAGAACATACCTATTCCTTCTACTTCTTCAAAGACAAATTCTGTATTTGTATATTTTTCGCCTTGTGATGCTGTTTTCACTTCATCCTTCCGTACGGCATACATACGCCCCTCATACTTCCGGCTTTCGCCATCAATTTTTAACTCGCCACCGGAAATTTTAAGATTGTCGTTCATGTAGCTCTCAAAATCAAACAAATCAATATAGTCATAGGAGACATACACACCAATCAGTTTATCCTGACTTTTTTCCGCCGTTCCATCCTCACGTGCAAGCTGGCATCCTGTGAGAGTAAAAATTATCAATAGTGTTAATAGTACTGCACTAATCCTCTTATTCATCATCTTCTACCTCCAGATTGCCATCAAACTTTAATATATCACCTACATCACATCTAAGATGCCAGCATATTTTATTGATTGTAGAAAAGCGAACCCCTTTTGCCTTACCGCTGCGCAAGATAGAAATGTTCGCTTCGGTAATGCCCACAAGAGCACAAAGCTCTTTTGAAGTCATATCCCGCTCTTTCAAAACATCTTCAAGGTATACACGTATAGCCATGTTCTCACTCCTTAAATTATACTGTCATTGTCATCTTTTAACGCCTTATTTGCCATAGCCATTTTGGATAAAATAAGTGCTCCCAGAACAAAGACAACGGAAAATAACGGTATTTGTATGAAACTGTTTATATTACGCAAAGTACGTATAAAGAAAAGCTGTAATAAATTAAAAGCTGCGTTGCTACAAACAGTAATAGTAAGCCCGGTTTTACATACCATTGACAGATTATCGGACACCTTAATCGCTCCTTCTGAATAAGGATTGGCGGAAAACTCCATTATAAGCATTATCCCTGAGAAAATAACAAGAATACTTACAATGGCAGGTATACTGTCTACAATAAACTGAAGCGCTTTAAACACATATGTGGTTTCAAGTCCGCTTTCCGTCCCTATATTTGCAGCTTTAATAAATTCTATTTGAGTAATGGTGTCATTTAATCCTATGCCAAATATGGAAATAGTAAAAAGCATAGCAGCAATCCATAGCAAAGCCACCATGTACTTATATAGTTTTTTGGTTTCGCTGCCAAAGAAAAGTCGTACCACACGTAGCACAAGATATGTGACAATAATTGAATAAATTGTTCCGCAAAGGAGAGTTTTTGCTATTAAAGTGCCCATGTTTAATGCACCGGGTATCGGTATCAAGCCGGGGTTAATCATCATATAGATAACATAGAATAAAACCAAAGAGAGCACAACCAGAAGACTGTCTTCTTTATTAACTGCCTTTTTCTTTATAAGTGCGAAAAATACCAAAAGAGGTGACAAGCATAAAACGACGTAAATAACAATGGCGATAACATTTTGCAAACCGCCTTGCAGCGACATCCACCTAAGTCCCATACCTATCTGCTCAAACGGAAAGCAGATGACATTGCCAAATAACTCACTGAAAGAAAACTTTAGTAACACTACAAGGCTGGATAGTACAGCTGTAACCAGCAGTGTAATAAATAAAGCTTTGTTTTTCATTATAGTTATCATTCCTTTCAAGTATTATTGTTTTTCAATAATTATATTGTTATAATATAGCATTAATTATTGATTGTCAATAATTTTCTATGCTTAGAAAAGATTTTAGTATGTAGTAGGTGGACTGTTTTAGTTTACTTCAATCGAACTGATTAGGAAATTAAGCCGGAGGAACACTTACGCAAAAAACGCCCATGAAGGGCGCTATTTTTTATCCAACTTTCTTTGGTGAGCAGTTACTATCGGTAAGGCAAATACTGTATTGCTGCCCATCTCGTTTATCTGTGTAAAAGATGCTCTGACCTTTTACGGTAATGTATATGGCGGGGGCATCTGTTACTTTTTCCTGTTTGTTTCCATCAAGATTGCAAGAATAGATTTTGTAATTATCCATTCGATTGATGAAAAATATCTTTTCTTCCGTCAGGAAAAAGTTCTCCGCTACTACACCAGCAATTTCCGTTTCCAAAGCAGCCTGCGTATCATACTTTGTCAGCTTCGAAAACTGGTTTAAATAAAAGATGTTTTTTCCATCAAACGCAATATTCTTATTGGCGTAGATATCTATAATGCTGATCTGGTTCGTTTTCCGATCTATCTTTCGTATGTTGGAATCACAAATGAAAAAGAGGCTGCTCCCATCAAGAAAAAACTTGCTATACTTGGTCAGGAAACTCCACTGATCTGACACCTCATACTCAATGCCCAGAATAGAACGCCCGGTGCTGATGATCTGCTCCCAGATCACAGTTTCCTCAAGGGTCTGCGTATCGAGTCTTGTGATGGATACAATATCCGCTGTGCTGTTATAAACACCCACTCGGTCAATATAACTTTCTGTTTTCGTTTTCAAATAGTACACATCGTTTCCCTGGTAAAAAATAGAGTGAATGGTACCGGCATTGGTGGTTTCCACAAAAGGAGACCGATCCAGTACAATCTTTTCTTCCGAACTCAGATTTTGAAGATACGCAGGACGATTCTCGTCATCAAAAATCATCTCATAACCATGGATACCAAAGTCAGAGGATGAGTTGTAGGCGGTGATCCCTCGCTGTTCTGCAGGCTGTATGGCACACCCGGAAAGGGTCAGGACACAGAGAAGACCAGCCAAAGAACGATATCCCATTCTCTTTGAGCGCTTATTCCATTGGTTGGCAGTCTTTCTCCGAACCCACAGCAGCATACCGATAGCGGCAAACAGCAAAATGCCTATAAGTATTTGCAATTCTCCCCGTCCCACTTCTTGAAACAGGACGATCTCCTCACCAGTCAGAGAGTCGCTGGATATGACTGTGCCTTTGAAGAAATCCGCTGCCATCAAGAACGCCAGCGGCAAGGGCAAATGGTGAATCTGGTTTGAAGTCAGTGCAAGGTATGGCAGCAGTGTAACCGCCACGGCAATCAATAGCGTCAACGCGTATTTGCCAACAAGTACCGACAGGAACAGGATGAACACTGCCAGTGCAAGGCAACCGATACAACGTATAGCTGCCATCACCCAGTATCCCGC
>SVEA01000177.1 GCA_015057615.1 Lachnospiraceae bacterium
ATTTCGACAAATGATATCCGATCAGGAGTATTTGCATTCGTTGGTACTTTGGCTCCGTATTTTGGAGCCTTATGTACCACTACGTAATGCAACTAAGCGAAAGCGTCTCCGATTCGGATACATTTGACGAAATCATAACTTAGTATACATGGTGGGTGTGAACAGTAGCCCTTTTCTTGAATGGTTTAAAAAACATCCCGAATTATTGTTCACGTTTTTTAGATTATATTCTAAAATAGATTTGCCAAACAAATTTTACTCCTATAACTTATATGGTGTTTTGCTTTTAGGAGACTTTCTAATTATTGCAACATCATTTTTTGCTAATCAAAGGGGTTATCAAAAAAACAGGAGGTGGATATAACATGTTAGACGAAAAAGATTTGCAGTTAATAGCTGGACTAATTAATACCAGTGCTAAGGAAACCATAACAGTACTTGCCGACGAAATGGATAAGCGGATCACACAGACGGAAAATTCAGTCATCGCCAGAGCAGAAGAGCTGATTGATTCCAGAATCACGCAGACAGAAAATCTTTCACTTGATGAGACAGAACCAGAAGCATACTGGAAGATGAAATTAAAGCAGTGAAAAGAAATATGGATGGGCTGTCCCTGTATTACCGAATTACTAAGCTAGAGGGAGACAATACTACGCTCCTGCTCAAGATGATTACTAAACTGGAAAAAGAGGTTGAAGTCCTGAAACAGAAAATTGCCTAAAGCACCTTTCACATGAATTTACAGTATTATGTTGGGTGTATTTTTTATACCCAAAAATAAAAAAGTAGCAATTTCATTGCTTTAATTCACTACATATGTTACTAACCGCTGAGATTTCTGGTGTTTTCATAGAAACTGAAAATATAAAAGAAAACCCACAAGCATCGATACTTGAGGGTTTTTAAGTTTTTATAATATTATCTCTTTGAGAACTGCGGAGCACGACGAGCTGCCTTTAAGCCGTACTTCTTTCTTTCCTTCATTCTTGGATCTCTTGTTAAGAAACCTGCTTTCTTCAGAGCCGGACGATTGTCTGCGTCTGCCTGGAGTAATGCTCTGGAAATACCGTGTCGGATGGCACCTGCCTGACCGGTAAATCCACCGCCTTTAACGTTTACTAAAACATCGAATTTATCCTGATTGTCCGTAATCGCAAGCGGTTGACGAACAATTAACTTTAAGGTATCTAAACCAAAGTAATTATCCATATCTCTCTTGTTTATTGTTATCTTACCGGTACCTGGTACTAAGTAAACTCTGGCAATACTATTTTTTCTTCTACCAGTTCCGTAATATCTTGCCTTAGCCAATGTTATTTCCTCCTTTCAACCTCTCCAATTAATATTTAATCTCTAGTACTTCTGGTTTCTGAGCTGCGTGTGTATGCTCCGGTCCAGCAAATACATGTAATTTGGTTATCATCGTTCTTCCTAAAGGTCCCTTTGGAAGCATGCCTTTTACAGCAAGGGTGATAACATCGGTAGGCTTCTTAGCCATCATCTCACCTAATGTTGTCTCTTTCATTCCGCCTACGAAATCGGAGTGATTGTAATATATCTTCTGATCCAGTTTCTTTCCTGTAACCTTAATCTTATCTGCATTTACAACAACTACATGATCACCTGTATCAATGAAAGGTGTGTAGGTAGGTTTATTCTTACCTCTTAATATTTTTGCAATCTCTGAAGAGAGACGACCTAATGTATGTCCTGTAGCATCAACTACGTACCATTTTCTTTCAATTGTTGCTGGACTAGCCATGAAACTTTTCATCGGTTTACCTCCTTATGAAAATGTATTCCTTCATATTTTTTTCTTTTAATAACAAAACGCAAAAACCATGTCCAGAAGTTTTTGCCATATCTATTTAACAAATCACGATCTCAAATACTATTACCGGGGCTTGGTTTAAGTATTCTCACGTACGATTCATAATTATATAATATGTTGCCTGGTGTGTCAAGCAATTTGCAAAATTTTGTTACCCAACATTAATAAATTTTTAATACTGATATGATTTTATAAGCAATTTAAAGATTTTGATATGAATAGGACCTTATATATACTCATGTCCCTTGTATTTATATGGTTTATGACACTCCTATCAATACTATATTTCCTCAGCAAATTCCACGCCCTCTATCTCACAAATATTCGAAATAACATCAAGCCTAACACTCTTTTGTTTCATCCGAATTGTCATGATTGCGGCGACAGTAACCTCATTGCCATAAGCAGGCTTCACCACTTCAATCGATTCAATATAAATCATGTGCGATTTGATTGCATCTGCTACCGATGAAATGGATACTGCGTCACTGATTTCAATATATAGATCCATTACCTTCGATTTGGAAAGCATCGAGTTATCCAACCTATGCAGCACGACAGTTACGAAGAATATCAGCAGGCAGGCTAGTATTGCTGCTTTATAAAATCCGATGCTGATCGCAAGTCCCATACATGCCGTTGCCCATAAGCCTGCCGCGGTTGTCAGACCTTTTACCTGATGCTTGCCGGTTACAATAATTGTTCCCGCTCCCAGAAAACCTATTCCGGATATTACCTGGGCAGCCATCCTCGTCGGATCATTGATTGCATATTCCTGAAAGATATATTGATTCGTCATCATTGCCAATGTAGAACCTAGGCAGACTAATATATGCGTTCGAAGACCGGCAGGCCTGCCGGACCTCCCCCGTTCAAAACCGATGATCCCACCCAGTATCACAGATAGGAGCAAACGGACCACAATTGTAGTATCATTGATGGAATAGTAATCACTTGTGAAACGAAACAAAAAATCACCCCAGTATATTTTCATATTATATGCTATTCTTATTTTGTTATGTTGATGCGGAAATGCTTTACCAAATAGAACTTTGCAGTTATTGAAAACTGATTTCATCAAGCAAGTTTATGTTCTTTTAACTGTGAAATTTCATTAATCAACTTAATCTACTCTATATTATCGGTAATATAGTCGATATTCATTAATGTCAATCCCTGCGGAGGCGCTGTCGGCCCTGCAAGGCTGCGGTCACATCCCTGCAAAATAGCAGTCATATGTTCCGGAGGGATGGCGCCTCTTCCCACTTCAATCAATGTCCCCGCAATAATTCGTACCATATTATACAGGAAGCCGCTTCCGGTTACCGAGATTATAATGATATCTTCTTCCTTCCGGACGGACAGCTGGTAAATGGTCCGGATAGTATCCTTAACCTGCGTTTTGACCGAGCAGAAGCTTTTATAGTCGTGTTCCCCTACCAGATAACCCGCCGCCCTCTGCATGGCACCCATATCAAGAGAATAATATACAAAATTGGAATACAGACGTTCCATTGGCAGTGCTATATTCCGATTTAGGATCCGATATTCATAGGTCTTGCGGCACTTTACCTTTCTTGGATGAAAATCTGTGGCTACCTCGATCGAACTTTGAACCCGTATGTCCTCCGGAAGTCTTTGATTAACCGCCAGGCAAATTTTCTGCGGAGGAATTCTTGTTTCGGTGTCAAATACCGCCACATTCCCTCTTGCATGAACTCCGGAATCGGTTCGGCTGGCTCCGATTACAGTAATCTCTTCTCCCAGTAACGCTGAAAGCGCTTTGTTGATCTGCGCCTCCACCGTCGGAAGGCCGGGCTGCAGCTGCCATCCGCAGTAATCTGTACCGTCATATGCAATTTCTAGTTTAATACGTTTCATACATCCTGCTCCACAATCTCATTCTATACACAATTTCATCCCGTCACGTAATAATTACTTGTATAAGTGTCATAAATCATATAAAAGTCATAAGCATTAGTAGAATCATATCGTGTCTATATTCAGGTTACCAAAGACCGGCTGACGATGGTTGTTTATGTTCGATCTTAGACTCCGATGAATATAAAGCTTACTTGCTGCGATATTTTCACTAAGCTTTGAGACTCAAAGTGGAATATGCCAAGGCATTCTATTGCTATCTGCTTGCGATTACTCCTTTTAGTATTTCCTTTCTAAATAGCTAGAATACATTTTCCAGCATCCTGCTGGCAATAACCGTAGCAAGGTAAAGAAGTAAAACAAGATATCCGATATAATCTCTGCCGCTATATTTTAATGGCTTCATCTTCGTACGGCCTTCCCCTCCGCGGTAGCAGCGTGCCTCCATTGCCATCGCAAGATCATTTGCCCGCCGGAAAGCGGATACAAATAAGGGAACGAGTAAAGGAATCAGGCTCTTCGCCCGTTTGATAATGCCGCCGGTTTCAAAGTCGGCTCCTCGTGCCATCTGTGCCTTCATGATTTTGTCCGTTTCTTCTAATAGTATAGGGATAAACCGCAGTGCAATTGACATCATCATGGCGATCTCATGAACCGGAACCTTGATATGGTGCAATGGACGCATTATTTTTTCCAAGCCATCGGTTAACTGATTCGGTGTCGTTGTAAATGTCATCAAGGAAGAACCAATAATCAGATAGGTCAAACGAATTGCCATAAATCCGGCTGATTTTAATCCTTCCTTCGTGATATTAATAAAACCAAGTTTAAAAATCGGTTCTCCTGGTGTTAAAAACAGGTTGAAAAGCACCGTAAATAGCAGCAATATGATGATTGCCTTTAATCCCTTCACGATAAAGCCAAAGGGCACCTTTGACAGTTTTATAATCGAGAAAAGAAAGATCGTAACTGCGATATACCCAAAGAAGGAATGAAATAAAAATAAGGATACAATAAACAATAACGTTCCTGTTAGCTTTACTCTTGGATCCAGGCGATGTAATATAGAATCCGCAGGATAATATTGTCCGATTGTTATATCTCTAATCATTAGAACCAAGCCTTTCCAAATACTTTATTTGATATGAGTGTCAAATAACTTTAATATTTCCTCTTTTGCCTCCAGAACGGTTGTTACATCCGTCGGAACAGGGAATCCGCTATCGTTTAACGCATTCATCACATAGGTAACCTGTGGTGCCGCCAGCTGCATTTCCTCCAGTTCCTTATACTGGGAGAATACTTCCTTTGTTGACTGGTTCATTACCAGCTCCCCATGATTCATAACCAGCAGACGGTCTGCGTAATTCGCGATATCCTCCATGCTGTGTGTGACAAGGATGATCGTTATTCCGCTCTCTTCATGAAGCTTTGCAATCTGCTCCAGAATATCATCCCGTCCTCTGGGATCCAGCCCTGCGGTGGGCTCGTCCAGGATAAGTACCTCCGGCTTCATTGCCAGAACGCCGGCAATTGCCACTCTGCGCTTTTGTCCGCCGGATAGCTCAAAGGGGGATGCATCTAAGAGATCATCACCGATTCCCACTATTTTCAGAGCCTCATATGCCCGCAGCTCTGCCTCTAGTTTATCGACTCCCAGATTATGCGGTCCAAAGATAACATCCTTGAACACCGTAGTCTCAAAGAGCTGGTGCTCCGGATATTGAAATACAAGTCCGACCTTACTTCTTAAATCACGCAGCTTATAATTCGGAGCATAGATATCCTCTCCATTGAAGTAGATATGTCCGCTTGTTGCCTTAACAAGGCCGTTCATATGCTGGACTAAGGTTGATTTTCCAGAGCCGGTATGTCCGATCAGACCGATAAACTCGCCTTTTTGTACTGAAAAGCTGACATCCTTAAGCGCATGACGCTCATATGCCGTTCCACCGCTATATACGTAATTAATATGATCAAATATAATTTGCACTATCACACCTGCTTTGCTTTGTTTATTTCTTTTTTGGTAACTGTTTCTTTAATGCATCTACAAATTCTTCTATAGTAAGGATGCCTTCGGGTAAATTCAGCCCGGATTTTTTTAATTCAAATGCCAGCTCCGTCACCTGTGGAACATCCAGACGATACTTCTTTATCTCGTCTACTCTGGAGAAAATCTCTCTTGGCGTACCCTGCATCACAATCTTACCGCTTTCCATTACGATTACTTTATCAGCGAAAATCACTTCATCCATATGATGCGTAATTAATAAAACCGTCACATTTTCTTTCTGATTCAATTCCCGGACCGTAGAGATAACTTCCTTCCGGCCATTAGGATCTAACATAGCAGTAGGCTCATCCAGGACGATACATTGCGGCTTCATCGCCATAATACCGGCGATTGCAACTCTCTGCTTCTGTCCGCCGGATAATTTGTTTGGTGACTGCGTACGAAATTCTAACATTCCTACTGCTTTTAAGCTTTGTTCCACCCGCTCCCAGATTTCTTTCGTTGGTACTCCGAGGTTTTCCGGGCCAAAACCGACATCCTCTTCCACCACTGTTGCAATAATCTGGTTATCCGGATTTTGAAATACCATTCCGGCGGTCTGCCTGATTTCCCATACATTCTTTTCCTCAGCGGTATTTCGTCCATCCACCCAGACACTTCCCTCGGTCGGATTGAGAATGGCATTGATATGCTTTGCCATCGTTGATTTACCGGATCCATTTGCGCCCAGAATCGCAACAAAATCCCCCTTCTTTATATGAAAGCTTACCTTGTCAATTGCCCGGTTTATGGATTCTACATTTCCATCTTCATCCCGCCTGATATATTCATAAGCCAGATCTTTTACTTCAATCATATCATTATCCATTACCATATCCTCATTTCTATTGCTTCTGTCCGATCACTGGGAACCTTACTATTGACAGCCGACTACTTCTATCCGCTAATCCTTTTCATGATTCGCCGACAAAACCTTCTTAACAAATTAACATTCTTAATCTCTGATTATAACGCAAATTATAGTAAAACAAAACATTTTTTCTTATTATCATGGTTTTCACCAAATAATTGTTCCTTTTTCTCTATTAAATAATTACAGCAGTTTAAATTATAGCATTTTTATTCACCGTTGGGAATGGTAATAAAAAAAAGTTTGCTATCGCAAACTTTTCTTTATCTAAATTTTATATCTTATTATATTAATTCAATTAATACTTCCATAGCTGCGTCGCCCTTACGAGGTCCGATCTTTACGATTCTGGTATAACCACCGTTACGGTTTGCATACTTCGGTGCAATTTCGTCAAACAGCTTGTCAGATAAGTTAACTGTTTTGGTATTTCTTTTCTTTCCTGCATTTTCTGCCGGAACTTCGGTAATCGTATAAAGGTATTTCATCATCTGCTTTCTTGCATGAAGACGGGATGGGCTATCCTTCTTAATTGTCTTCTCTGCATCATCAAAAACCGTAACCTTCTTACCATCTACTACTTCTTTTACTCTTTTTCCATCTTTATCTTTGCGGGCAACTTTCGTTGTTACCGTAACCGTCTGGAAATTGTCTTTTTCCTTTACAGCAAGCGCAATCATGCCTTCAGCAATTTTACGAATTTCTTTTGCCTTGGACTCTGTAGTAACGATTTTGCCATGGTATAGTAAATTCGTAACCTGGTTTCTCAGTAAAGCCTTTCTTTGGCTAGACGTTCTTCCAAGCTTTCTATAACCTGCCATTTCATTCCCTCCTTTGAATCATTATAACTTTACGAAATCTATTTTAGTCTTCGCTCTGGCTTAAGGACAAACCAAGCTCTTTTAATTTTGCAAGTACTTCTTCTAAAGACTTACGTCCCAGATTTCTTACCTTCATCATATCTTCCGCTGTCTTATTCGTAAGCTCTTCAACGGTATTAATTCCGGCTCTCTTTAAGCAATTATAGGAACGAACGGATAACTCCAGTTCGTCAATACTCATCTCAAGTACCTTTTCTTTTTCATTATCTTCTTTTTCAACCATGATCTCAGCTGTTTTCGCATTTTCTGATAAATCAATAAAGGAATTCAGATGCTCGCTTAAAACTTTGGCAGCTAAACTAACTGCTTCATCCGGTGCAAGCGTTCCGTTTGTATATACATCCAAGGTAAGTTTATCAAAATCTGTGATCTGACCTACACGAGTATTCTCTATGGACAGATTAACACGTTCTACCGGTGTGTAAATGGAATCAATCGGAATTACTCCGATGGGCAGATCATCATTTTTGTTCTTATCTGCGCTGACATACCCTCTTCCACTCGTAATAGTTAACTCCATATAGAGTCTGCTATCCGGGCCACCACTTAAGGTTGCGATCACTTGATCAGGATTGAGTATCTCGATATCCGGGTCAGCCTGTATATCCCCTGCTGTCACTACAACTTCGCCTTCCGCCTCAATATATGCGGTTTTAGGCTCATTCGTATCGCTTGTGTTCTTGATTGCTAAGTTTTTAATATTCATGATGATTTCAGTAACATCTTCCTTGCAGCAAGGAATCACACCAAATTCATGAACCACTCCGTCAATCTTAATTTGGCTTACAGCAGAACCGGGTAAGGATGATAGCATAATTCTTCTTAGAGAATTACCTAAGGTCGTACCATAGCCTCTCTCCAGAGGTTCTACTACAAAACGCCCAAACATATTGTCTTCGGAAATTTCTGCAATCTCTATTTTGGGTTTTTCAAAATCAAACACAACAGGACCCTCCTTCTGGGTTATTTGAGTCGATCATAACTCATAATAATTTGATTGGACAAGATAATTTACTTAAAAATGATCTTGTCTGCGCATTGCAAAAATTCTTAATCGCATAAAGCGTAAGCTCTGCCATATCGAATATTTGAAATATGCCATATGCAATGAATTATTTTGAGTATAACTCGACGATTAATACTTCATCTACCGGAACATCGATCTGGTCTCTTGTCGGAACTTCTTTCACCGTACCTGTTAATGCTTCATGGTTTACTTCCAGCCATGCAGGTACCATTCTTCCGTCCGTTACCTCTAAGATATCCTTATATCTTTGTGTATTTTTAAATTTCTCTTTTATTTCAATGGTATCTCCAGCCTTTACTGAATAGGATGGGATATTAACACATTTCCCATTTACCAGTACATGCTTGTGATCAACGATCTGTCTTGCTTCTTTTCTTGTACGTGCATAGCCCATACGGAAAATCACGTTATCTAAACGAAGCTCTAACATAGTCATTAAGTTCTCACCAGTGGTACCGTTCTTCATTTTCTGAGCTTTTGCAAATAAGTTACGGAAAGGCTTCTCTAATACACCATAGATAAATTTTGCCTTCTGTTTTTCTCTTAACTGCATACCATATTCGCTCATCTTCTTGCTTTTTCTTGCAACGGAGCGATTGGATTTCTTATCAATTCCTAAATAAGCAGGCTCTAAGCCAAGGGCTCTACATTTTTTTAAAACAGGATCCATATCTCTTGCCATTGTTTATACCTCCTATCATACTCTTCTGCGTTTAGGCGGGCGACATCCATTGTGCGGAACCGGAGTCACATCCCTGATACTGGTTACTTCAATACCACAAGCTTGAAGCGCACGGATCGCTGCTTCTCTTCCTTGACCGGGACCTTTTACCATAACTTCAACGGATTTCAAACCATGAACAAGTGCTGCCTTCGCTGCTGTTTCTGCTGCTACCTGTGCTGCATATGCAGTTGATTTTCTTGAACCTCTAAAGCCTAATCCACCGGCACTAGCCCAAGAAAGTGCATTTCCTTCAGCATCGGTCAGCGTAACAATTGTATTGTTAAAAGATGACTGAATGTGTGCCTGTCCACGATCGACATTCTTTTTCACACGCTTCTTTGTCATTTTTTTTGCTGCTGCTATTTTCTTAGCCATCTAACAAACCCTCCTATTGGATTATTCAATGATCTGCCCGTCAATGATCCTTCACGGACAAAACCAAAGTTTTGATTAGTAAAAACTCGCCGGGCGTGTCTTTACTTAATCCTGACAAGCTGGCATCTGCATGCGCATTGCCAACCTGCTACCATATTGTCCAAATATGAGTCTTCCTCACGGACATTATCGTATTCTATCTACCTATAATCTTATTTCTTCTTATTCGCTACCGTTCTTCTCGGGCCTTTTCTTGTTCTTGCATTCGTCTTTGTCTTCTGACCACGAACAGGAAGTCCCTTTCTATGACGGATTCCTCTATAGCATCCGATCTCTTGTAATCTCTTAATGTTAAGAGCGGTTTCTCTTCTTAAATCACCCTCAACGGTTTGTGTTTCATCGATAACATCACGAATTCTGGCAACTTCCTCATCTGTTAAATCACGGACACGAGTCTCCGGATTAACATTAGCAGCAGCAAGAATACGATGTGAACTTGCTCTACCGATACCATAGATATAGGTAAGTCCGATCTCAACACGTTTCTCTCTTGGTAAATCTACACCACTAATACGAGCCATGTGTTTAATACACCTCCAAATAATATTTGTTTTTCATAAACACGTAATGCCCTGCATTACGCCAGCCGCTTTAAATTGTAACGAACAAAGGTGCATAGCCTTTGCTGCTAAGACTCCGTGATGACGGCACGGTTCTTAAGACAAACAAACAGTGAGTCTGCATGTCTGCCCACAATATCACAAAGATCCTGTCGCTAGCAACAGTAATTTGTAACACAAAAAGCAAGAACTAGATTATATAAAACAACAGTTAGTTTTTGAGGTACCAACTTATTGTAAATTAGCCTTGTCTTTGTTTGTGTTTCGGGTTTTCACAGATTACTCTGACACTACCCTTTCTCTTAATAACTTTGCATTTCTCGCAAATTGGTTTTACTGATGATCTTACTTTCACAGTAATTCACCCCTTTCAAAAAAGTCCATTTTTTATTATATCACCGCAGAAATATAATAGCAAGCAATATTTTAATTTCACCTTATAAAAAATCTGGAATCACATAATACCATGAGTAAATTTATTCTATTATGGATTCCTTTATCAAAATTCAGGTAGTTCAATCGACTATTTGTCACGCCATATAATTCTTCCCTTGGTTAAATCATATGGAGATAACTCTAAAGTTACTTTATCGCCGGGTACGATCTTAATAAAGTTCATGCGAAGCTTACCACTAATATGTGCTAATACCTTATGTCCATTTACTAATTCAACCTGGAACATCGCATTGGGCAGTTTTTCAACTACCGTTCCTTCAATCTCAACAACATCGGTTTTTGACATTTACTCAACCTCCTTACTTGAATTTCTATCCTGCATCTGCTTAATTGCTCTTTTGATTTCCTCATTACCCGCCTTCTTATTCTTGATTTTCATGGCAAGCTCGGAGTCAAAAGCATTTAACAAATTAACATGTTTCCACTTTTTCTTTTTCGGACGGTCCAACGTTCTGATTTTCCCATCCACTAAATATACATATTCACTTTCGATATCTATTATAACATACCATCTTCCGGTGTCATGACCGGCAGCTGATATGACATAACCTCCGACTTTACTTTTGTCCAACATATACTGCAACAAGCCTTTCTTCTGGGATAAATGGGTTACCCTCATTATGCCTTATATAAGGTAAGGATCTCCGGTTCTTCGTCCGTGATCAATACGGTATTTTCATAATGCGCTGAGAGTGAGCCATCGGCGGTGACTACGGTCCAATCGTTGTCATCCCACAGGACATCATATCGTCCCACATTTACCATTGGTTCAATTGCCAGGGTCATCCCGGCTTCCAGCTTCGGTCCTCTGCGTTTTTGTCTGAAATTTGGTATCTGCGGCTCCTCATGAAGATTTCTTCCAATTCCATGTCCCACCAAATCTCTGACCACCGAATAACCAAAGGATTCTACGTACTTCTGAATAGCTTCTGAAATCTCATGTAAATGATAGCCCTGTTTTGCATACTTTATTCCTTCGTAAAAGCTTTGTTTCGTAACTTCGATCAGTTTTGCTGCTTCCTTTGAGATTTCACCTACTGCCACCGTTCTTGCCGCATCGGAATGATATCCTTTATAGATCACTCCGCCGTCCAGACTGACAATATCCCCGTCCTTTAAGACATGCTTATGATCCGGAATTCCATGAACCACTTCATCGTTAATCGATACACAAAGCGATGCCGGAAATCCTTCGTAGTTTAAAAAGGAAGGAACGCAGTGAAAGTCTTTGATCAATTCCCTGCATTTTCTATCAATATCCAGAGTTGTTATGCCTGGGCGGATAAATTGCTGTAATTCTTCCAGAACAATGGAAAGAATACGTCCGGACTCCCTCATATATTCAATTTCTTTCTCTGACTTAATCGTTATTGACAATATAATCTCTTCCTTTCAATACTGGTGATATCGGATTCTGATCCAATATCAACTCCTTCTGCTTGCAATCGTCGGATTAATTACAACTAACGCCCATGTTTTCTGGGCATAAGTCTTGAAGAATAGCTGCTTTTGCTATTCTTGTAATGGCTCGTGTTTTTTACGAGACTATTTTAACCTTCAATAATTTGAACGATCTCATGGAATGTCTCATCCATATCCTTTGCTCCATCCACGGATTTTAGAATACCTTTCTTCGAATAGTATTCAATCAGCGGCTGCGTCTGCTCATGGTATACTACAAGGCGTTTCTTGACGGTCTCCGGCTTATCATCTTCACGAAGTACCAGCGGCTTGCCGCATACATCACAGATGCCCTCTTTTATCGGGGGAATGTTAACGATATGATAGGTTGCTCCGCAATTAAGGCATGCTCTTCTTCCTGCCATACGTTTGATGATATCCTCGTCCGAGACATCGACATCAATGGCATATTCCACTGCATCGCCATTCTTACCAAGCCCCTCATCAAGCGCCTCTGCCTGGGGAATCGTTCTTGGAAATCCGTCTAAGACATAGCCGTTTTCACAATCCGGTTTCTTAAAACGATCCACTACCAAATCTACCACCAATTCATCCGGCACCAAAAGTCCCTGGTCCATATAGACCTTCGCTTTTTTGCCAAGCTCCGTTCCATTTTTGATATTGGCACGGAAAATATCTCCGGTAGAGATATGCGGAATATTGTATTTTGATGCTAATTTTTTTGCCTGAGTACCTTTTCCCGCTCCGGGGGCTCCTAGCATAATAATCTTCATGATTTAAAACCTCCTGTAATGCTTGGCTGTTCGTTATTCTAATGTCTTCTGTTAAATATATGCTTCCGGTCAGATGAATGATATTGCAACTGTAAATTTTGAATCACAATACCCCTTATGAGGCTTATGAAAGCCTCATAACGGGATCATCATTAATCATTCAGGAAACCTTTGTAGTGTCGTACCAGTAAGAGAGATTCAATCTGCTTGATTGTCTCAATGATAACACCAACAACAATAATAATTGATGTACCACCAAAGCTTACTGTGGCACCAAATGCGCCTGAGAAAATTATAGGTATCACGGAAACAATTGTTAAGCCAATTGCTCCGATCAAAATTACATGATTAAGTACTTTCGTCAAATAATCTGTTGTCGGTTTACCGGGACGAATACCGGGAATGAATCCGCCCTGCTTCTTCATATTGTTTGCTATTTCAATCGGATTAAAGGTAATGGATGTATAGAAATAAGCAAAGAATATAATCAAAGCAATATAGATCAGTAATCCAAGGGAATACTTAAATTCTCCCCAACCTTTAAATATAAGCCAGCTTCTTTGATCCAGTACCTTTAATACCTTCGGCCAAAAGTAAGCTCTTGCCGGAGCTACCCCGAAGAAGGATCCGATTAAAATCGGAAAGTTCATTAAGGAACTGGCAAAAATAACAGGCATAACACCTGCTGTATTTACTTTTAACGGAATATTAGAGGTTTGTCCACCTACCATTTTTCTTCCCTGTACTTTTTTCGTATACTGCACCGAAATCTTTCTTTCTCCATCCTGCAGAATAAGAACCAGTACAATCGTAAGGATAACAACCGCCAGAATAATAACCGCTGCTAATATGCCCTTACCAACTGCTTTTTTATAGATAAACTGATAATACAGATTGGTAAAGTCAGTTGGCATTGTTGATACAATATTGATTAATAAGATAATAGAAATACCGTTGCCGACACCTTTTTGCGTAATCTGTTCACCCAGCCACATGAGAAATGCTGAACCTGCAGTAAAGGACGCGATAATAACTACCACATTAGTAAAACTCAAGCCACCCTCTAAGGCACCTGTGCTGCCGAAACCAATTGCCATTGCACCCGATTCTATAACAGCTAAAGCAACTGTCATGTAGCGGGTTAATTCATTGATTTTCTTTCTTCCGTCTTCTCCCTCTTTCTGAATCTCTTCCAACTTCGGAATCGCTATCGTTAAGAGCTGTACGATAATAGATGCAGAAATATAAGGGGAGATACTCAGCGCAAAAATAGACATTTTAGAAAAGGATCCACCAGTTAAGATATTGAAGAATCCTAATGAACTGGCATTAAACCACTGCTCCGTAACGTCCCTGCTTATGGCAGGTGCTGGGAGCAGGGTTCCCAGCCTTACTATGATAAGTGCGAAAAAAGTATAAATGAGTTTGCTTCGTATATCCTTAACTTTAAAAGCATTTCGGAGTGTTTTAAACATTAGATCACCTCAGCATTTCCACCAAGAGCCTGTATTTTCTCAATTGCACTTGCACTAAATGCATTAACCTTGACATCAAGCTTCTTAGTTAATTCCCCATTTCCAAGAATCTTTACACCGTCTTTCGGGTTTTTAATAATTCCTGCTTCTATTAATGAATCAACTGTTACTGTAGCACCTTCATCAAATCTATTTAACACATCTACATTAATTGCAACGATTTCTTTTGTATTTCTATTGGTAAAACCACGCTTCGGGATTCTTCTGTATAATGGCATCTGGCCACCCTCGAATCCTATTCTAGGAGCTCCGGAACGAGCCTTCTGGCCTTTATGACCTTTACCGGCTGTCTTACCGTTTCCTGAACCATGACCACGGCCTCTTCTAAAATTATTGCTTTGTTTGGAACCGTCTGCGGGTCTCAATTCTGATAGATTCATCTTGCGCACCTCCTTTTTTGCTTATTATATTTCTTCTACCTTTACTAAATGCTTAACCTGTTCGATCATTCCTCTAACTGCAGCGTTATCCGGCATCTCAACCGTCTTATTAAGTTTTCTAAGACCAAGAGCCTCTACCGTTTTGCAGTGTTTTGGAATGGCACCGATTGTAGATTTTACTAAAGTAATTTTTAATTTACCTGCCATTTTGACACCTCCATATTTAATAATTACGTGGTAGAGCCGCCGCCGTTTACCGGATCAGCTGTTCTACTGCTATGCCACGAAGTTTAGCTACTTCCTCAGGGGTCTTTAATTGGCTCAATCCTTCAATTGTAGCAAGAACAACATTCTGTTTATTGTTAGAACCAAGTGACTTGGTACGGATGTTCTTAAAGCCTGCGAGTTCAAGCACATTACGTACAGGACCGCCTGCGATAACTCCGGTACCTTCCGGTGCACGTTTCAGTAAAACGGTTGCACTACCGAATTTACCGATGAAGTCGTGGGGCACACTGCCATTTTCGTCAATTGGTAAGCTTATTAATTTCTTTATGGCATCTTCTTTTCCTTTACGGATAGCCTCTGGAATTTCAGCAGCTTTTCCCAAGCCTGCACCAACGTGGCCGTTCTTATCACCTACAACAACGAGTGCTGTAAATCTCATATTACGTCCACCTTTAACAACCTTAGTAACACGCTTGATGGATACTACTTTATCTTCTAATTCCATTTGACTGGCATCAACGATTGTTCGTTTCATGTTTTTCCTCCTTGCTTAGAATTTCAGACCAGCCTCGCGGGCTGCATCTGCCAATGCTTTAATCTTTCCTTGATATATGAAGCCGCCTCTATCAAAGACAACCGTCTCAATTCCTTTTTCCAATGCTTTCTTTGCAATACCAGTTCCTAAATATGCTGCTGCCGCTCCATCGTTGGTTCTTTGTAATTCAGCCTTAACATCCTTATCCAGTGTAGAGGCTGCAACTAAAGTATTGCCAACAGTATCGTCAATAATCTGGGCGTACATATGATTGTTGCTTCTAAACACAGCTAAACGCGGTCTCTCAGGAGTACCCGTGAAACGATTACGGATTTTCAGATGTTTTTTTCTTCGTACTTCTACTCTAGATTCCTTATTTACCATTATATTTCACTCCTCCCTTTATTTCTTACCGGTCTTACCAACTTTGCGTCGAATCACTTCATCAGCATATTTAATACCTTTGCCCTTATACGGCTCCGGTCTTCTCTTATCTCTGATCTCAGCGGCGTATTGGCCAACCTTTTCTTTATCGATACCTTTAATAGTAATCTTGTTTTGTCCGTCCAGTACGGTTTCCACACCTTCCGGATCTGTCATAACTACCGGATGAGAAAATCCGAGTGTTAAAGTTAAATCTTTACCGGATTTTGCAGCTCTGTAACCAACACCGTTGATCTCCAGATGCTTCTCATAACCTTCGGTTACACCGGTAACCATATTTGCGATCAAAGTTCTTGTAAGACCATGCAATGCCTTAAATTTCTTAAGGTCATTTGGTCTTGTAACAACAACCGCGGAGTCTTCTATTTTAATTCCTAATTCTGCGGGTAACACTCTTACTAATGTTCCCTTCGGACCCTTAACGGTCACTTTATTATTTTCTGCTACATCTACAGTTACACCTGCAGGTATAGCGATAGGCATTCTTCCTATACGTGACATGCCCGCACCTCCTATTTTATTGTCGTAGGTTATTTGACAAAACGGACTCACAAAAATTTCGTTTTTGCTCGTTGTCCGTAATCACTGATTATATCAGTACACCTCGATGCTCGAGGCTAAAATCAGATCTAAGATCTGATTTGATTACTCCCATTTTACCAAACGAATGCTAATACCTCGCCGCCTACATTCTGCTCTCTAGCTTCTTTGTCCGTCAGGACTCCTTTATTGGTCGAGATAATAGCAATGCCCAAGCCTCCGAGTACCTTTGGAAGCTGGTCTTTATTCGCATACACACGAAGACCTGGTTTTGAAATTCTCTTAAGGCCTGTGATAATCTTAACATTTTTATCTTTACCATATTTTAAAGTGATATGGATTGTTTTATAGCTGCCAACTTCCTCAATTTCATATTTTCTGATGTAACCTTCCCTTTGAAGGATATCAGCAATCGCTATTTTCATCTTAGAAGCAGGAACATCTACTGTATCATGTTTCGCAGTATTGGCATTACGAATTCTTGTAAGCATATCTGCAATTGGATCGCTCATTGTCATAATATTTGCCTCCTTTCTTAACTTTTACCAGCTTGCTTTCTTTACTCCTGGTATCTGTCCTTTGTATGCTAATTCACGAAAACATATTCTGCAAATACCATATTTTCTCAAATACGCATGTGGACGGCCACAGATTCTGCAACGATTATATTCTCTTGTGGAGAATTTCTGTGGGCGTTGCTGCTTTATTTTCATTGACTTTTTAGCCATGGAAATTCCTCCTCTATTTTCTAAACGGCATACCGAATTGTGTCAATAATTCTCGAGCTTCTTCGTCTGTCTTAGCAGTTGTAACGAAGATAACATCCATTCCTCTTACCTTATCCACCTTATCGTATTCAATTTCAGGGAAAATAAGCTGTTCCTTAATACCGATTGCATAGTTTCCTCTGCCATCGAATGAGTTCGGGTTAACACCTCTAAAGTCACGTACTCGAGGTAAAGCTAAGTTAATTAAACGATCGGCAAATTCATACATCCTTTCGCCTCTTAAGGTAACCTTACATCCGATCGGCATACCTTCTCTTAACTTAAAGTTAGCAATGGAGTTTTTTGCTTTTGTAATAATCGGTTTCTGGCCTGCAATAATCTCAAGATCTTTCACTGCAGTATCTAAAACCTTAGCATTTTCCTTAGCCTCGCCAACACCCATGTTAATAACGATTTTATCTAATCTCGGCACTTCCATAACATTTTTATATCCGAATTTCTTAGTCATGCCGGCTACTATTTCGTTTTTATACATCTCTTTTAATCTAGCCAACGTTAGTGTTCCTCCTCTCTGTATTAATCAATTACATCGCCTGTTGATTTAACGAAACGTACTTTCTGGGGACCTTTTTTACCTTCCACGGTCTTTAAACCAATTCTGGTAACCTTGCCCTTATGCACGTACATAACGTTAGATACATCGATCGGCGCTTCCTGATGGATAATTCCACCCTTTGGATTAGCTTGGTTCGCTTTGCTGTGTTTGGTGATCATATTGATACCTTCTACCAATACTTTTTGGTCCTTCACAGAGATAACCTTGCCTTCTTTACCTTTATCTTTACCGGTGATTACCTTTACTGTATCACCTTTTTTGATTTTCATCGTTGCCATACGTCGACACCCCCTTATAATACTTCTGGTGCTAAAGAAACGATTTTCATGAATTGTTTCTCTCTTAATTCTCTTGCTACCGGTCCAAAGATACGGGTTCCTCTTGGATTCTTGTCATCTTTTATTATAACAGCAGCATTCTCATCAAATCTAATATAAGAACCATCATTGCGGCGTGCGCCTTTCACGGAACGTACGACAACCGCTTTCACCACGTCGCCTTTTTTAACAACTCCACCTGGTGTTGCATCTTTAACAGAAGCAACAATGATATCACCTATATTAGCATATCTTCTTGTTGAGCCGCCTAACACTCTGATACAAAGGATTTCTTTCGCACCGGTATTATCGGCAACTTTAAGTCTTGATTCTACTTGTATCATGATAATACTCCTTTCAGTTGTTGTACAACTGACCGCAGGTGATACCCCACGATCCTTTGTCATAACTTTATGAATTCGATACTTGCGAACTCTATTAAAACGGTATACCTAAGTGAAGGTATCCTATCGATTATTTTGCTCTCTCAACGATCTCCACAAGTCTCCATCTCTTATCCTTGGATAAAGGTCTGGTTTCCATTACTTTTACTCTATCGCCGATGTTGCAATCATTGTTTTCATCATGTGCCTTAAGCTTACGGGTTCTTTTTACAATCTTACCATACAAAGGATGCTTTACGTTGTCCGTAATTGCTACAACGATCGTCTTATCCATCTTGTTACTAACCACTTTGCCGACACGAGCTTTTCTTAGATTTCTTTCCACAATGAAACTCCTTTCTATGACCACGGGTCGAACCGAAGGATTTGACCGAACGGTCTATTTTTATTTCGAAGCTTTTGAAAGTTCAGAAATGACTGTCTGAATTCTAGCAATATTTCTTCTTACTTCTTTAATTCTGCTGGTATTGTCCAGCTGATTGGTTGCGTTTTGGAACCTCAGATTAAAGAGTTCCTTCTTAGCAGCTACTAATTCTTCGTTCAATTCTGTAGCTGATTTCTTTTTTAAATCTTCTACATATTTATTAATTTTCACTGTTTTCACCGCCTTCTAAGTCTGCACGGGAAACGATTTTACATTTCACCGGTAATTTATGCATAGCCAGACGTAATGCTTCTTTTGCTGTTTCCTCAGGAATACCTGCAATTTCAAACAATACACGTCCCGGCTTAACAACCGCTACCCAATACTCCAAGGCACCTTTACCTTTACCCATACGGGTTTCTGCAGGCTTTGCTGTGACAGGTTTATCAGGGAATATTTTAATCCATACCTTACCACCACGTTTTGTAAAACGGGTCATAGCAATACGGGCAGCCTCGATCTGATTGGACTTAATCCAAACGGGCTCTAATGCGACAAGACCAAATTCACCATATGCAAGCGTATTGCCTCTCATTGCTTTTCCGCTCATCGTGCCACGGAATTGCTTACGATGCTTAACTCTCTTTGGCATTAACATTATTTATCGCTCCCTTCCTTTTTAGCTCCTTTTGTAGGAAGCACTTCACCATGATAGATCCAAGCCTTTACGCCTATTTTACCGAACGTGGTATTTGCTTCAGCAAAACCATAGTCGATATCGGCACGTAAAGTCTGTAACGGTATTGTTCCTTCATTGTAAAATTCGGTACGAGCCATATCCGATCCGCCAAGACGGCCGGAAGCGCATGTCTTAATACCTTTTGCCCCTGCTCTCATTGTTCTGTTCATAGTAGACTTCATAGCTCTTCTAAAAGAGATACGATTCTCCAATTGATTCGCAATGTTTTCAGCAACTAATTGAGCATCCAGATCCGGTCTTTTTACTTCCTTGATTTCGATGTTTAATTTCTTGGAGGTAAACTTTTGAAGCTCAACCTTTAATTTTTCTATTTCTGAACCTGCTCTGCCGATAACAACGCCCGGCTTAGCGGTGTAAATGATTATTTTCAAACGGTCTGATGCTCTCTCGATTTCGATTTTAGAAACCCCTGCACTGTATAATCTATTCTTCAGAAATTTTCTAATCTTATAATCTTCAACGAGATTATCAGAAAAATCCGCTTCAGCATACCATCTGGAGTCCCAATCATTAATAACTCCGACTCTTAAGCCATGAGGATTAACCTTTTGTCCCATTATTGCCCTCCTTATCTTTCATTAAGCACAACTGTGATATGGCACATTCTCTTCTCGATACGATAAGCCGTGCCTCGTGCTCTTGGTCTTATTCTTTTCATAATCGGTCCCTGGTTTGCGTAGCATTCCTCAACATAAAGCTTAGCGGGATCCATATTTTTAACCTCAGCGTTTGCAATCGCTGATTTTAATAGTTTTAAAATTAAACTTGAAGCATATCTTGGGTTATATGCTAAAATACCAAGTGCTGTTTCTACATCCTTACCTCGAATGGCGTCTAATACGAAACAAGCCTTCTGTACAGAAACTCTTGCATAGGATAGCTTTGCCGAAGCTCTGTTGTCCTTGTTCTCGTTTCTCTCTCTCTTAATTTGGGATCTATGTCCTTTCGCCATGGATGAAACCTCCTTCCATTCAATGCTTATGCATTAATTTCTTATCTTCTTTTCGTCTTTTCCGTGACCTCTATAAGTTCTGGTAGTAACAAACTCACCAAGTTTATGACCAACCATATCCTCTGTAATATATACCGGAACATGTCTTCTACCGTCATGAACAGCGATTGTATGACCAACCATCTGCGGGAAAATGGTAGAACGGCGTGACCAGGTTTTGATTACTGATTTATCACCGGACTTATTTAGCACGTCTATTTTCTTTAACAAAGATTCATCAGCAAAGGGTCCCTTTTTTAATGAACGAGCCATGGATTCTAACCTCCTTAGAATTATTACTTACTTCTATATTATCTCTTACTTAAGAGTTTTACCGTCTCTTCTTCTTATGATCATCTTATTGGATTTCTTATTCTTCTTTCTTGTCTTAAGACCAAGAGTAGGTTTGCCCCAAGGTGACAAAGGACTTGGAAGGCCAATACCGGTCTTACCTTCACCACCACCATGTGGATGGTCGTTCGGGTTCATAACAGAACCACGTACGGTAGGACGAAAGCCCATATGACGTTTACGGCCTGCTTTACCAATTGTGATAAGTTCATGATCAATGTTACCTACCTGGCCGATGGTTGCTCTGCAAACGATCGGAACCAGTCTCATCTCACCGCTGGGAAGACGAAGCGTTGCATACTTACCTTCCTTCGCCATAAGCTGTGCTGAGTTACCTGCGGAACGAACCAGCTGTCCGCCTTTTCCGGGATACAATTCAATGTTATGAATTTCAGTACCGATCGGAATATTCTTAAGCGGTAAGCAGTTACCTACCCGGATTTCTGCCGTCTCACCATTCATTATGGTAGTACCTACAGTAAGGCCATAAGGTGCAAGAATGTAGGATTTCTCACCGTCTGCATATGCAATTAATGCGATATTTGCTGTTCTGTTCGGATCGTATTCAATGCTAACAACCTTTGCCGGAATACCATCCTTTCTTCTCTTAAAATCAATTATTCTATATTTTCTTCTAGCTCCACCTGCCCGGTGTCTAACCGTGATTTTACCTTGATTATTACGTCCTGCATTTTTATTTAAAGAAACCACTAAGGATTTCTCCGGCTTTGAAGCTGTAATCTCAGCAAAATCAGAACCAGTCATGTTTCGTCTGGAAGGTGTATATGGGCGATATGTTTTAATTCCCATGTTTTGCACTCCTTTCAATCGATGCAATAATTTGTTTTCTTGTCTGCATCCTTATTCTCATTTCGTGAACTTCCGGCAAGAAATTGTTTTTTCCTCTTTCTTGTCCCTTAGTTCCTTTTCGTACGATCGGACAATTTTTATAGTCCGGAGAATATTTCAATATCAGCGCTGTCAGCGGTAAGCTGTACAACGGCTCTTTTTGTTTTTGCTGTCTTACCTACGGTATTGCCGCGTCTGCGGTTCTTTCCGTCTAAGTTCATGGTATTTACCTTAGCAACCTTTGTGCCGGCAAACATTTTTTCAACAGCATCTCTAATCTGATTTTTTGTAGCATCCGGATGAACTGAAAATGTGTACTTCTTTTCGCTCATGGAGTTCATACTCTTCTCAGTTACGATTGGCTTTAGGATTACATCATAATATTTTAAATCTGCCATTATGCGTACACCTCCTCAATTTTCGCTACAGCATCCTTTGTTAATACCAGCGTATCATACTTTAAGATGTCGTATACATTTATGGAGTTTGTTAATACCGTTCTTACTTTCGGAAGGTTTCTTGCGGATAGGATTACATTTTCCTCTCTCTTATCAAGAACAACCAGTGCTCTGTCAAGCTTAAAGCCATCAAGCATTGCCTTCATTTTCTTTGTCTTAATCTCGTCAAAGTTTAATTCGTCTAAAACAACGATTTTCTCTTCCTTAACCTTTGAGGTTAAAACGGATTTAATTGCAAGAGCCTTCTCCTTCCGGTTCATCTTGAAGGAATAATCTCTTGGCTTTGGAGCAAATACAACGCCGCCGCCCTTCCATTGAGGGGATCTGATCGAACCCTGTCTTGCATGACCGGTACCTTTTTGTCTCCAAGGCTTTCTTCCACCGCCGCTTACTTCCGCACGGGTTTTTGCGCTCTGTGTTCCCTGGCGTTTGTTCGCTAATTGTGAAACAACTGCCATATGAACTAAATGATCATTTATCTCTACTCCGAAGACAGCATCGTTTAATTCTAATGAACCAACTTTCTTGCCTTCGATATTATAAACAGCTACATTTGCCATAACTTAAGTTCCTCCTTTCTTAAAGCTCTAGTTTGCCTTTACTGATTCCCTTAGGATTACTAAGGATTTCTTTGCTCCCGGTACGGCACCTTTCACTAAGATAAGATTCTTTTCAGCATCTACTCTTACTACTTCAAGGTTCTGAACCGTAACCTTTACATTACCCATCTGTCCGGGCATCTTCTTGCCTCTAAATACACGACCCGGGCTGGTAGCAGAACCACTGGAGCCTGCATGTCTGTGATACTTGGAACCATGCTTCATAGGTCCTCTGGATAATCCGTGTCTCTTAATCGCACCTTGGAAACCTTTACCCTTTGACTTAGCGGTAGCATCAATTCTATCTCCTGCTGAAAAGATATCAGCCTTGATTTCCTGTCCTACCTTATAGTCAGCAGCATTTTCAAACTTGAATTCTTTAAGAAATCTTTTATTTGCAACACCTGCTTTTGCAAAGTGTCCTTTTCTTGGTTTATTTACCAGACGTTCTCTGATATCGCCAAAACCAACCTGTACTGCTGCGTATCCATCATTTTCTACTGTCTTAACTTGCGTTACGCAGATCGGACCAGCTTGAAGTACGGTTACCGGAACAAGTTCTCCATTATCACCGAAGACCTGGGTCATTCCGACTTTCGTAGTCAAAATCGCTTTCTTCATTCTTTTACCTCCTGTTTAATCTACAGCGGATTGCACGTGATGCGCAATCATCCTAGACGGTCTACCTGTGCAAATATTTGTTTCTATTTTTCTATGATAAACCACAAGGATTTCTTCTTAATTGATAATAATTTTTAATTTGCTTTTGCTTTACGCTTGCTTTCTGATATCACATCAATTATTTTGTTTTCATCTTGATGTCGATGTATACACCTGCGGGCATCTCCAGTCTGGATAATGCATCTACCGTCTTCTGTGTAGGTGTAATGATATCAATCAGTCTCTTATGTGTTCTCTGTTCAAACTGCTCTCTGGAATCTTTGTACTTATGAACAGCTCTTAAAACAGTAACAACTTCCTTCTTTGTAGGTAACGGAACTGGTCCGCTCACCTTTGATCCTGTCTTCTTCACAGTATCGATAATCTTACCTGCTGATTGATCGATCAGATGATGATCATACGCCTTTAATGTGATTCTCATTACTTGACTTGCCATAAAAAAAAGCCGCCTCCTTTTCGCACTTAATTTCAGTACGACAAGTGGTGACTGTACACTCACCCGTGCGTATCTTCATTTTCCGAACAAACTGACAAACCGATTCGGTTTGCCCCCGGAACCTCCAATGAGATTTTCACACGTCTTCTCTGCCAAAGGCAGAACATTAATTTGTACAGTGACTTGTCGCCAGTTTCATAACTTGACCTTCGCTCCACGGAAAAACCTGCTGAAAATCAGCAGCAACCTCACGCTTCTACGCTATCAACGTCACAACATCAGTTATTATACACCATGCTTTTTTCTTTTGCAAGAACTTTTTTTCAAGAAGTTCAATTTTTTTGGATAAGCTTCCTTTTTCTTAACGCGAACCTTGGCAAAGCAACTATATAATAAGAAAGAACGTGCCGCATACCAACCGGAGATGGTTGTTATGCAGCACGCCTGGCTTGTTAATTACGGTAAAGTATCTTTCGTGATAACCGATACTCCGGTATCCACATCCTTCTCTGGGATTTCTTCCCCGTTAATTGCCTGAACCGCCGCCTTTACGCCTTCATACCCCATGACATCCGGATTCTGAGCCATGATCGCAAGGAGGGATCCATCCTTTACTAAAGAAATATTTGCATCCGATTTATCAAATCCGACTCCGACAACACTGCCGCCGGCGCCCTTGATCGCATTTCCAACACCAACGGAGCTGCCTTCATTGGTTCCAAATATACCTACGACGCCCTGTGTGATGTAGTTCTCTGCAATTTCCTGCGATTTTGCAACATCGCCTTCCCCGTATTGTGTTTCAAGGATTTCAAAGCTCGTTCCTTCAAAAGCCTCGCGGAATCCCATCTCTCTCTGTACCACGGAATCGGTGGAAGGATTCACATTCACAATTCCTATTTTACCTTCCGAAATATTTTGTGCCTTTAACTCCTCCAGCAGTACCCCTCCTGCTGTTTTTCCGGCTGCTTTATTATTGGTTGAAAACGTAGCGCATGCCTCGGTATTGGCAGGGGAGTCTACATAAACAATCTTGATGCCGGCATTTTTTGCTTCCTCCAGTGCTGCCGTAATCGCATCCGGTCCGTTCGCTGCGATCACAATGGCATCTGCGCCGTCTGCCACCGCATTATTCACCCGTTCGATCTGCTGGGCATCGTCCTTTTTATCCGGAGCCATCCATTTATATTCCGCTCCCAGCTCATCCGCCGCTTTCTGCGCTCCCTTATCAACGTTTACCCAGTGCTGGTCAATACTATCCATAGTAATTAATATTATTTTATTTTTCTTCCCGGTATCTTCCTTCTTCTCCGTGTCCTCTTTTTTCGCGGTATCCTTCTTCTCCGTACCCTCTTTGGTTGTACCCTCCTTCGTACTGGCTGCTTCTTCCGGTTTATCGCTGCTGCATCCGGCAAGCAGTGCCATTACCATAACCATAGATAAAATGTAAGCAAGTAACTTTTTCATTTTGTACCCCCTTTTCCTTCACTTTTATTATATTAAAGCACTATGCTCTAATTTCACAGGAAGCTCCTGCTTCTCCCATCCGCTTTGACGCAGCTTCCTCTGCTGCCTGCATCTCTTTCATCTTCTATTAGAAGCTTTCCTTAACATTTGGCACTTTCGTCTTTTTCTTAATCAAATTGCCTCTTCGAATTACCACATCCAATAGAACCGATATCACAACGATGGCACCAATGACGATATTACGGATCGCTACTGGTGCGCCTGCAAATTGAAGACCGTTTTGCAAAACTCCCCAGATAGAGGCACCGACCACCGTTCCGATCAGAATTCCCTGGCCTCCTAGTGTCGAGACCCCGCCGATTACGGATGCTACTACCGCATAGGTTTCATACATATTACCGGCATCCATACTCCCCATCCCAGCCGTTGCAGTCACACTAAAGCCGACGACGGCTGCACAGAAGGAGCTTACGATATAGGCAGTCATTACCGTACGCATCGTATTGACACCCGATAATTTAGCCGCTTCTTTATTGCTTCCCACGGCATATAAATACCTGCCGGTCCGCGTCTTGCTGAGCAGGAAGTTAAAGACAAGGAATAAACCCAATGCGATCCAGACTGTATTGTAAATCCCAAGAACTTTGCCGTAGTAAAAGAAATTCCGGAACCCATTCGCTCCCTCCCCTATGGCATTTGTATTGTAATTATTATTTGCAATCTGCGCGATACCTCTTGCTACTGTCTGCGTACCTAACGTAGCGATAAACGGTGGTAACTGGCATTTTGCCACTAACAGCCCGTTCAGAAATCCGACCATAAGACAGGCGATCAAGGCGATGATAACACAGATCCAAGGGTTCATTCCTTTTGTCATTAAGGTTGCCGAGATCATCGCGCTCATACCAACGACGGAGCCAATGGATAGGTCGATATTCCCAGTAATCAGCACGTAGGATTGACCGATGCCGATCATAAGGATGGGAGCGATCTGGCGGAGCAGGTTCCCGATATTTCTTCCCGAAAAGAACGTTGGATTTAAGAATCCAAAGATAATACATAAGCATACCAAACCGATGGTAACCGTTACAACCTGTCCCATCCCCCGAATAGATAAAATCCTTCTCATAACATTCTTCGTTCCCTTAGCTTCCATTCTTTTCCCCATTTCTGCACGGCTTTATACATATTCCAGAGTTTGCGGATTCCGCGCAGCCACAAGCTCTATGAAGGGATTGCTGTACCCCTCTTCCCCATGCTTTGATCTGTCTTTCGATCTGTGCCTTCGTTCTATGCAATCTCCTTTTGCTCCACCTTACTGTCAAATCTTGTCGCATATGTTAGAATCGCATCCTGTGTGGCTTCTTCTATACTTAACTCTCCGGTTATTTTCCCGTCACACATCACTAATATGCGGTCGCTGATCCCCATGATCTCCGACATTTCCGATGATATAAAAAGCACCCCTATGCCCTGCTGCTTTAATTCATTCATCAGATTGTATATCTCGACCTTCGCTGCCACATCGATTCCTCTCGTCGGCTCATCAAAAATAACGACCCGCGAGTTCCTTGCCAACCATTTTGCCACGACTACTTTCTGTTGATTCCCACCGGAAAGATTATTGGCATCCACCTGCGCATTCGGCAGCTTAATGGATAAATTCTGAATCGCCTGCCGGGTAATCGCCCTCTCTTTTTTCTTATCCGTAATGCCGATCCGATTGCAGAGCATATCCAAATTGGGTAGTGCGATATTTTCCCTGACACTTAAATTAACACATAAACCGTCTTTTTTTCTATCCTCCGGAACCAATACAATTCCTGCTTTAATTGCATCCCTCGGGCAACGAATCCTGATACTCATTCCATTTAAGATAATCTCCCCGGTTTCCTTTGGGTCGATGCCAAAGACCGCCCGTGTCGTTTCGGTACGTCCGGCTCCCATCAACCCGGCGATCCCGACAATTTCTCCGGCATGCAGGCAGAAATTAACCTCTCTTACCATTCGCCCTGCATTCAAATTCTTTACTTCAAAGATTTTCTCCCCCCTCGGACAGACAACTCTGGGATACTTCTCTTTAATCTCCCTGCCAACCATAGATGCGATAATTTCATCCATCGTCGTATCACAGAAATTCATTGAATTGATATACCTTCCGTCACGCATGATCGTTACGCGGTCCACAATATATTTCAGTTCCTCTAAGCGGTGCGAGATGTAGACAATACCACATCCTTCGGATTTTAACCTCCGAATAATTTCAAACAGGTGCTCAATTTCCTTAGAGGTTAGTGCGGATGTCGGTTCATCCATGATCAGTATCTTAGCATCGGTCGAGATGGCTTTGGCAATCTCTACCATCTGCTGCTTTGAAACAGCCAAATCCCCTACAACCGTCGTTGGATCAATATCCATATTAAGACGTTCCAATATTTTTTTAGCTTCCCGGTTCATCTTTTTTTGCTGCAGAAGCCCTTCCTTCACCGTTTCCCTGCCGAGAAAAATATTCTCAGCGACCGTAAGATGAGAACACATATTAAGCTCCTGATGAATAATCGCAATCCCAAGCTCCCTGGCAGATTTTGGTGTCAGATCCCCCAGTTCTTTGCCAAACACCCGAATTACACCACTATCCCTTTCATATACACCGCTTAAAACCTTCATAAGTGTTGACTTTCCGGCACCATTTTCTCCTAGCAGCGCCATAATCTCACCGGATTTAAGACGAAAGCATACATCATCCAATGCCTTGACACCCGGAAAGGTCTTATTGATATGTTCCATTTCAACTATGTAATCCCCCATATATTCACCTATCCTTACGCTTCTCATTAATAATGATATGAGTGGCAAAAGCCCTCTTAACAAATCGACTTCATTAATTTGCACAAAGCAAGGTAAAACTTAAGTAATAGCAAACAATATTTTACTGCGCAACTGTTTGAAGTCGTTGGTACATAAGATTATGTGTTTTATGATCTTATGTACCATTACGTACTTCAACCCAAGGACTGCGTTTTATGCAGTGCTTTGTAAGACAACGGGTTGCGAATGAAATTTGCTTCATATTATTTGCAAACACATAGATTGTGCAAATTGGCTTTTACAAATTATGTATACGGCTATACTATAACATATCCCCTGGCACGGTAACAGGGGACTGCTTTTGGATTTATAGGGGGACTATTATGAACTTAGGAGCGCAGCCAGATAAATTTTGTACTGTCATAATCCTTGCTTAACTGTCCGTTCTCGATCACCATCAGCCGGTCTGCCACCACCAGGGAATCCGACAGGCTTACCGCGAGGATAATAACCGTAATTCCTTTCTTTTTAAGCTCCTGAAGCAAATGAATGATATGCATTCTCAAGTACATGTCCGCACCGGAGAAAGGCTGCATGCAGAATACTACCTTGGGATTATATAGATGCACTCGGTTATAAATCATACTGTAGAGTGCCGCGGGAGACAGTGCAGAAACCTCTTTTGCATGAATGCTTTCTCCGACCACAGGCATATATTCCTGTGCGATACTCCATAGAAGCTTCTTTCGTAAATGTAGATTCCACTGCTTCCGCTTAAGAAGAAAGCTTAAGTTTTCAAGATAGCTAAAATCCTTAAAAACCATTGTTTGCAGAGGGTATTCATGGATAAAGCACACCCCCTTCTTAAGAGCATAGGACGGATTCTTCCTAAGATACGGCTGCCCGTCCAGAAGAATCGAACCACTCTTCGGAGCCAGGCACCCATTCATGAGATCAATGATATCCGTTAAAATGGTATTGTTCATATCCAGCAGAACGGTACATTCTCCTTTTTCAACCGAAAAGCTTAAATCTTTGATATGTTCGGTTGTAATATTGTTCAACTGCAATATTTTTTTCTTATGAACCTTTTTCATCTCCGGATTCTTAATATCATAAAAATCCTTACAATAAGGCTTTATTTTATCGTCTGTAAACTCCTTCTGATCCAGAACCTTTATAATTTTACCGTTTTCCATTAAGGCGATCCGGTTGCAGATCTGAAATGCCTCTTCGTGATGGTTGCAGATATAAAGAAAGGACAGCCCCTCCCCGCAGTAATACCGGATCAACTTATGAAAAACAGCAAGCTCCGCGGCGCTGAGATAGTTGCTGATATCCTTTATCACTACAAGCTTGGTACCGGCAACCACTGCCTTCAACAGCAGCACAAGGCATTTTTCCAGGGAAGACAGCTGGGATACCGGCTCGTTTCCTTCTATTTTTAAGTCGAGCTTTTGTAGCACATCCTTTAACCCGGCATTCAGAACCCTTTTGTTGATCAGATAGCTTTTAAAGCCGTTTCTCAGAACAAAGATATTATCCACCACCGTTAAATCCTCGACTAAACCGTTCTCCTTCTCGATTACGACCACCTTATTCGACTCAAACGTGCTTTCCTCATAGCTGTTTACCAAGATTTCATCCATATAAATTCTGCCGTAGTGGAGCGGCAAATTCCTACATAGCAGATCCACCAGTTCTTTCTCTCCATGGGCATTGATGCATACAAGCCCCAGAATCTCCCCTCGAAATATATGTAGATTAAAATTATCCAGCAGGGTGACTCCATCCACAATTCTTGTCACCTTTTCCAGGCGTAAAACTTCTTCCTTCATCGGGCTTACTCCTTTTGAATTAGGGGAAGCGTAATCTCTACATCGGTTCCCACATTGCGGCGGCTGTAAACATTAAGTCCGTACTCTTCTCCAAAGAGAAGCTGTATCCGCCGATTTACATTAACGAGGGCAATTCCTCCCTTTTCCTCGCTTTCCGGTTTTACATAATCAAAGGAGGAATGATTCAGCTTCTGATTCAGCTCTTCCAGAGTATCTTCCTCCATCCCCAGACCATCATCTGAAATAATCAGGATCAAGCGTTTCGGCGTTGTCTCAACCTTAATCCGGACCGTTCCTTTCCCAACCTTCATCTCAATGCCATGATATACCGCATTTTCCACAATCGGCTGCAAAGTCAGCTTCGGAAGCCGGTACTGCAATACGATGGCTTCCTCCTCCGGATCGATTTCAATACTAAGATTCAACCGTTCCCCGAAACGGTACTGCTGGATAATATAATAATTATCAATGTTGGTTAGCTCATCCTCCAGCGTTACCAGATGCTCCACATTCGATATGGTATAGCGAAAGAAGGTGGACAAAGCTTCCGTCATCTCGGCTGCGCTATCCAGACCTGCTACCAGAGCCTCCCCTCGAATCCCTTCCAGCGTATTATATAGGAAATGCGGATTAATCTGATTCTGCAGTGCCAGAAACTGTGCCTGCTTTTTTGAGACACTGATCAGCTCATTCGTATTCACCATTTCCTTAAATTTAGCCATGATTCCTTCCACTTCCGGAGAAATATATACCGCAGAGTCCCCGTTTAAGGTATAACCATTGATAAAAAGCTGCAGTATCCGCTTATTTCTCCGATACGGTTGATAAATCCACCGATAGCTGCCGTACAGAACCGCACTATAGATAATGACACCAGATAATGCAACCGGAAGATAGGCAACATGGTAAGTTGCTGCCCCTGCAAACAGAATTAATAAGAGCACCGTAACAATGACATAGAGAAAAAACAGAATCCTAATTCGATACGTGATAAACCTGCTCTTTCCACGCTCCACAACACTCACCCCCTCAGGAATACAGCTTCCTGTACTCATTTGGCTTAATCCCGGCAACCCTCTTAAAATTCTTAGTAAAATGCTTCAAATCGCTGTATCCGACCTGTTCACAAATCCCGGCAACCGTAAGATTGGTTTCCTTTAACAGATCCTTCGCCTTATTCATTCTTACCTCCGAGAGGTACTCCTGAAAATTTGTACCGCTCTCCTTTTTAAAAAGGGTACTGAAATAGGAAGGACTGAACCCCGCAAAACCGCTGACCTCCTCTAAAGTAATCGGGCAGTTATAATGCTCCTGAATGTACTGCTTTGCCATACGAATCGGTTTGGTATCCTTCTGCTTTTTATCCTCCTTAATTTTATCCAGGGATTTTTCGACCAAGAGAGCGAAGTATTCCATTATCTCCGCTATGGAAGAGCACCGTCCGGCATGAAAGCTGAAATTATCCGCAAGCTCTTCCGGATTGCCGATATCATACTGATTCACCCGAAGGAGGGTAAGATATATATTGCAGGCTTCCAGGCAGAGCCGGTATGCTTCATAGCCTCTTATTTTTACTTCTTTCTTTAGATCCGCCTCGAAGGATTGTACGGATGCCAATATGCCTTCGTTATCAAGGATTTCCAGCGCCGCTCCCATCGATTTGTTCAGATCGGATAGTATTCTGTCCGATACCTCACGGGCATCCACCGCCATTACTCCCTCGATTAGCCTGCCGGTTCCAGTCACCAGCCGCTCCGCCATCGCATACTGCGCCCTAAGAAATGACGCTTTCAGCCGGCTTATCTCCTCTTCCACGCTTCCTGCACCAACCGTAAGCTCTATTTTTCCAAAGACACTTTTCTGAATCATCAGATCATCCATGATCCATTTGAAATGCTTCCGTATTATTTTCCGGTTATCCTCCCGATAATTCAGTACATAGTACGTGATCGTATCGTCCACATAGCACTCGTAATCAAAGCATTGCTGTTCCAGAGAATTTCGAAACGCCTGGATAATTTTATCTTCCATAAGCCTTAGGCTGCTGTGATTCCCTTCCCCATAACCGCAATCCATTTTAAGGATCACAATCTGAAAACAGCCTTCCTGAAAATGATAATGAAAATTCTCATTTACTTTCTCAAGGGTAAGCTCCTCACCGCTTAGATTCCTCTGCATTAAGACCTCCGTAAAAAATCCTGACCGCAGCTTTCCAAGATCCGATTGGATCCGATTTCTTAAATGCTCCTGATCCGAAAGCAGCTCCATCCTCTTTCTGTATTTCAGGCTCATTTTCGTAAGCGTTCCCAACAGCTCATTCTTCTTAATCGGTTTTAACAGATAATCACTGACGCCAAATTTAATCGCATTTTGTGCATATTCAAAATTACTGTAGCCGCTGATGATAATAAAGTCGATATCGTTATTGATCTGCTTGATACGGCTGATCAGCTGCAATCCATCATAACCGGGCATACGGATATCGGTAATAATCAGATCCACATTCAAACGCTTTACGAGTGCAAGCGCTTCTATGCCGTTATGCGCCATCCCAGCTACTTCCATATCAAGCGCCTGCCAGTCAATTAATTTGTAAATCAGGTTACAGACCTTCTCTTCATCATCCGCTATGATAACCTTCAACATCCTCCATCCCCCATTGCTTCCTGTGGTAAATAGTACCAGTCTCTCTTTTCCATAATTATAGCATTATATGGGCTAATATGGAATGGTCCGTTTTCTCATAACGAATATACTCAAACTAAAAAAAGCCGTAACTGCAAAAAAGTTTGCATAAACGGCTTTCCTTCTATTCTCTTTCCCATCTTCCGGATGCCCCGCAGGGAAGTACCAGGCCTTTTTCCGTTACCGGCAGACCGATTTCATCTGCAGTCACTCTTCCACCGAATTTCTTACCAACCTCCGTTTCGATCATGTAGGCTAAGACACCCGGCTGCAATCCTGTCGTATACGAATTAATAAGAAAAAATAACGGGTCTTCATTTAAAACCTGGGCACATAACTGTACAAACGGATAGATGCTGTCCTCGATCTTCCAGATCTCCCCCTTGGGACCTCTTCCGTAGGAGGGCGGATCCATGATCACCGCGTCGTATTTGTTACCGCGGCGGATTTCCCGCTCCACAAATTTAACGCAGTCATCAACAATATAGCGTATCGGCGCATCCCCCAGACCGGAGGCAATCGCATTTTCCTTCGCCCAGGTTACCATTCCCTTGGAGGCATCTACATGGGTCACCGCTGCCCCTGCCTTCGCTGCAGCTATGGTGGCTCCGCCGGTATAAGCGAACAGATTCAACACCTTAATCTGTCTACCCTTAGCACCTCTGATTTTCTCAGAAAACCAATCCCAGTTTACCGCCTGCTCCGGGAAAAGTCCGGTATGCTTAAAACTAAAGGGCTGCAAATGGAATGTCAGATCCTTATAGGTAATATCCCATCGCTTGGGCAAATCAAAGAATTCCCACTCCCCTCCCCCTTTTGTACTTCTATGATAATGTGCATTCCTCTTTTTCCAGCCCTTATGAACCTTCGGCGTACTCCATATGACCTGTGGATCCGGCCGTATTAAGATATAATTTCCCCAACGCTCCAGCTTTTCTCCCGTAGAGGTATCGATCACTTCATAATCTTTCCATTCACTTGCTATCCACATATCATTCTCTTCCTTCTATCGTTTCTTTTTACTTCTTTTATGTGTTATATTTGACACTTAAATCAAGCTTTTCTCAAATTTTTCTTACCTATTATATAACAGCTTCTACACAAATACAATATAGAAGCTGCACAGCCGCCCCTCCTAATCTTATCTTGTTACTGTTCATACATGGGCAAAGTCTATCCTATGATTTCGACAAATGATATCCGATCAGGAGTATTTGCATTCGTTGGTACTTTGGCTCCGTATTCTGGAGCCTTATGTACCGCTACGTAATGAATCTTAAGCGAAAGCGTCTCCGATTCGGATACATTTGACGAAATCATAACATGGTATACATGCTGGGTGTGAACAGTAATCTTATCTTAACCATCTCTAAGCCTTCTAATTATATTTTAACTTGACGTTACGTATAATTCATAATAAACTTAAAGCAGTAATAAATTAACAGGAAAGGCAGCTGCCTGGTGCCGATTTACCGGGTGAAAAGGGAGGCTGGCTGCACATAATCAGATATGGAGGATGAGAATATGGGAATTTTAACAAGATTCAAAGATATCATGTCCAGCAACATCAATGCACTACTCGATAAAGCAGAAGATCCTGAGAAAATGATTGACCAATGCCTAAGAAACTTAAATTCCGACCTTGGAAAAGTAAAATCCGAGACCGCAACTATTATGGCAGAGGAACAAAGAGCCAAGAGAGCCCTTGAGGAATGCAACGAGGAAATCGCTAAAATGCAGTCCTATGCGGTAAAGGCGCTTGAGGCGAATAACGAAGCTGACGCCAGAAAGTTCCTGGAGCAGAAGGCATCCTATTCCTCCAGACAGCCAGGTCTAGAAGAGGCTTACAACTTAGCGCAAACCAATGCCACACACATGCGTCAGATGCATGATAAACTAGTAAAGGATATTAATGAGCTGGAATCCCGCAAGGATATGATCAAGGGTAAGATCGCGGTTGCCAAAACGCAGGAACGCATTAATAAAATGAGTTCTTCCGTAGCAAGTGCAAACAATTCCATGGCAAGCTTTGAAAAATACGAAGACATGGCAGACAAAGCCCTTGACCGTGCGAATGCAATGGCGGAGCTTAACCGTTCCTCCTCTAATCAGAACCTTGATGATCTGATGAAAAAATATGCTTCTGATACCTCCGTTGATGATGAACTGGCGGCACTGAAAGCTAACCTGAATAAATAGTTGCTAGGGGGTAATGTCCGCAAGAAAATTAGTCTTTATTTTCCTGCGGACATTTTCATGAGCAAGTCATAAGGAGGTCTAAAACATATGCCCACAGTAATACAATTTAAGTGTCCGAACTGCGGGGCAGACATGGCGTTCGACAGCAGCTCCGGGATGCTTCGTTGTGCCAGTTGCGGAAGGACAGATAATATTGAGAAAATGGCTGGTGGAAAAACTTCTCCGGGTGGAGAAGTGACCTATGATATGGATGAGGAGGATGAAAGTGCGGCCAGAGAAGCCTTTGATCATGATTATGAGGATGCTTCCCATGAGGATGAACCGGCCTCTCATAATACTTATCATGAGGATGAGGCAGTACAGTATCATTGTAATAACTGTGGCGCTGTCATCATCACCGATACACAAACCACAGCAACTACCTGCAGCTTCTGCGGCGCCGGCGTTGTCCTCGGCGACCGTTTAGCCGGAAGCTTAGCTCCCACTAAGGTAATTCCCTTTACCATAGGTAAAAACCAGGCGCAGGAAGCATTTGTAAAATGGTGCCGTAAAGGCTTACTTACTCCGAAAGATTTTATGACAGCGGACCGCATTAAAAGCATCACTGGTCTATATGTTCCTTTCTGGCTCTATGATATCAATGGGCGGGGAGAAGCCGAAGCGATCTGTACTCGTGTAAGGACCTATACCCGAGGGGATTGGATCTATACCGAAACAAAATACTATGCGGTCTATCGTAAGGTGGACTTAAATTATGAGCGGGTTCCCTGTGATGCGTCTAAGAAAATGGAAGATGGTTTGATGGATAAATTGGAACCCTATGAATATAGTAATCTAAAAGATTTTAATATACCGTATCTGGCGGGGTATCTTGCAGAGAAATACGATTATGATAATACCCAGCTGCTGCCGAGGGTGAAGAACCGGGTTGCAACCTATGTGGATTCCTATCTTCGCTCCACCATCAGCGGTTATGCCAGTGTCTCCTATCAGCGCAAGGATATCCATCTGCGGCAGAAACGTGCGGATTATACGCTTCTCCCCGTTTGGATGGTATGCTATGATTATAAGAAAGCGGAGCACAATTTTGTAATGAACGGACAGACTGGTAAGATTGTTGGAAAACCACCGTTAAGCTTCGCAAAAATAGCAGCATGGTTTAGTGGTATCTCAGCAGGAGTTTTTCTTCTGCTTCGGATATTTACGTTTTTTTATGGGGGTGGATTAGGATGAGACGTTTCTTAAAAGCATTTGTTACACAGGGATTGTCAGGTCATCATCTGCTTCCTCTTATCCTGCTGATTACCTTCCTCCTTCCGGCTCTGTATGGCAATTGTGCAATTGCAAATGCCACCGAAAATACGGAGGAAATTCCACGTATTTACGATAATGCCGGACTTTTATCCACATCGGAGAGGGAAAAGCTTGAGGATATGTGCATTACCTATGGTGAAAAAGCAGGGATTGAGATATTCATCCTTACCCATAACGATCCCGGTGCCAAGGAGCCTGAGAAATACCTTGAGGATTTTAATGCTACCTTGCCGGAGGGAGACCGGGTACTTCTTCTTATTGATATGAACGATCGTTTCATCTGGATTCAGGGATACGGACTTGCAGAAACCTATATCCATTCAAAACGAATTGATAAAATTTATGAAGCAATGAAAGGTTCCATGGGCGGCGGTGATTATGTGGAAGCCTTTGCGACCTATATCAAGAAATCCGCTGCCTATATGGAAGATGATACTGACCTAAACTGGGATCATGATTATAGTGCCAGTTCCCCGCAATCCGGGGATGCCTACTATGATTATTACGGGGATGGGAGAAATGACCTATGGACCAGCTGGTGGTTTCAGCTTATTGTATCCCTTATCCTCGGAGGTGTTATCGTTGGTACTATGGCTTATCATTCCAGCGGAAAAATGACCACCGGTGGATACACCTATATGGACCGAAACCATTCCGGATTAATCGGAAGACGAGATCAATATCTTCGAACCCGTGTAACCAGGGTCAGACGCCCTAAGGAGAACACTACCACATCACATGGAAAAGGAGGCGGGTTTAACGCAGGTGGATTTCGAGGCGGCGTCTCCTCCGGCGGCAGATCTCACAGCTCCGGTGGCGGCAGATTTTAATCGATTGGGTTTCACTTTATTAACCAGTCTTTTTGAAAACACGAACTTATAAGTATTATCTTATCTATAGCAAGCGATCTCAGCCGGATAAATCAGGATTTATCCTTAGATTTTTAATAAAAAGCAACCACATTATTTAATAAAAGCGAATCAGCAGGTCTGAAGATATAACAATCTACAAGGAAGCATTCATTCACTTCCCATAAGCGCAATTGCTATATTATATATCGTTATGAATTTATATTCTAATAGATACAAATTTTACGTTTTCAATCAATATGTATTTAAATGTCATAGACCTGCTTGATAGAAAGAATGGAGGAACCGATATGGGATTATTCTCAAGACAATTTGCCAACGTAGTAGAATGGCAGGAATTTCGAGATGATATGATTTTCTACAAATGGAATAATGATGAGATTAAAAAGGGAAGCCGGCTGATTATTCGTCCGGGACAGGACGCCGTCTTCCTTTACAACGGTAAAATCGAAGGTATTTTTAAGGAGGAAGGAGACTATGATATTGAATCACAGATCATACCGTTTCTCTCCACCTTAGCAGGATTTAAATTCGGCTTTAACAGCGGTATACGGGCGGAGGTACTCTTTGTTAATACCAAGGAATTTATTACAAAATGGGGTACCCAGAATGCAATTAATATCCCCACACCCCAGCTTCCGGGCGGTATGCCGATCCGGGCAAACGGAACCGTCACCTTCAAGGTACGAGATTATGTTAAGCTCATTGATAAAATTGCAGGGGTAAGACAAAGCTATACCACAGAGGATGTCCGGCTTCGAATCATTACGGTATTAGACCAACTGTTAATGAAATGGATCAGCAAGGAAGGCAAGGATATGTTCAACCTGCAGGCAAACTCCTTTGAGATTGCAAAAGGGATTCAAGAGGATCTTGACATGCAGATCTTTGATACCGGACTGTCCATTATCGGCTTTAATATTATGAGTTTTACCTATCCGCCGGAAATTCAGAATATGATCAACAAAAACGCATCCCACAGCATGGTAGGCGACTTAAATAAGTACCAGCAGGTTGCCATGACTGAGGGCATCACCTCCGGTAAAGTAAAGGGCGGCGGTACGGCATCCGACATGGCAGGTATGATGATGGGTATGCACATGGCAAATCAAATGATGCAGAATATGAACAATAGCAGCAATGGGCAGCCAGCCAAACCAGGCGAAGCGGCAGGTCAAAATAGCTCTCAGGAACAGAATTCCGGTAATACCGGCACAAAGCCTAATTTCTGTCCGAATTGCGGAACCAAAACCGGGAATGCCAATTTCTGTCCGAACTGCGGTCAAAAGCTGGTATAGAGTTCCCTTGATCGTTCTATTAAATCGGATATTTGCAATCCGCTTACGCTACTTGAAACCTTCACTATTCCAAGTGGTGTAACTACAATCCAAAGCATAGTATTTGTAAAAGGTTTCGGTAATGTTGATTCAATATCTGTTCCTGCCTCTGTAACAAAGATCGGCTCCAATGCCTTTCTAAGCATAGCCAACGTTATATACGAAGATTAAAATTAAGGTTTACCTGAGAGGCTGTTACATTCTTATCTGAAATCAATACAAGAGGGTCTGTAATCTTCCTTCACACACAGACCCTCTTATATTATTAATAATTTGCTTTGCAGCAGCCCTCTTTCTTCATATACAGAATAATCAGATACCTTTGAATGATGCATTTATATCATAATAATTCCATTCCTGGGGGCATCCTCAAAGGATTTAATTCTAATGATCTATTGGTTCTCCTCTGCAAATAAAGAAATTTCCTCTTTCCCAGCTATATATCTTAAATCCTTTAGTTTATATTGAGGTTTTATTAATAAATATCCATATTTTATTTCGTTTGTATTAGTATCCTTCAATTGGGCAATCCTTCCGCATATGGCTCCATCACTTTTTACATCAAGATGTGCAGTATCAGTAAAATCATGAAACATTTCTATATCAGCCATTTCTTCTAAATAAAATGGCTGATAATATAACATATTATCACAATTTTGCTTGTGAGATTTGATATACTATTAATTAATATAAGATCATTATTAATTTTCTTGTGAATCTATTCTTCTTTAATTCACCTGGAAGATTTCATCTTTTATCAGGGTGTCAAGTTTTTGCTCGGCATCCTCCATGCTTTCTCCCTTTACTCCAAAGTAGAACTTCATCTTTGGCTCCGTACCGGAAGGCCGGATTGCACACCAAGCATCTTTGTCTAATTCAAAATATAGCACATCGGATTTTGGAAGACCGGTCAGTGTAACCTTACCCGTTTCCAGATCGGTAATCGTATCGTTTTTATAATCCCGGATTTTTACAACCTGATATTCTCCGGTTTTCTTCGGCGGATTCTTGCGATATCCCTCCATGATAGATTTCATTTTATCCATGCCTTCGATTCCCTTGAAGGTCACAGATACCAGATTTTCCTTGTAATATCCGTATTTCTTATAAATATTATTCATCTGTTCATACAGTGTGATTCCCTTGGATTTGTAATAAGCTGCCGCTTCACATAATGTCATGACAGCGACCACAGCGTCCTTATCTCTGGAATGCGTGCCAACGAGGCATCCATAGCTCTCCTCGTAGCCGAAGACGAATTCATTGCTGCCCGTCTGCTCAAATAGCTTGATTTGCTCTCCAATATATTTGAATCCGGTAAGTACTTCAATTAATTTTGCATGATAATTCGCTGCAATCTGATCCGAAATATTACCGGTTACAATTGTTTTGATAAGCGCCGCATTCTTTGGCAGGGTTCCATTCTCTGCTTTTTGAGAAAATACATACTCGGCGATCAAAGCTCCGGTCATATTTCCGTTAAATAATACGAACTCTCCCTTATTATTACGAACCTGAACGCCCAGCCGGTCCGCATCCGGATCTGTAGCAAGTATAATATCCGCACCCACTTTGTCTGCTAATTTCTTAGCCAGGGTAAATACCTTCGGATCTTCCGGATTCGGATAGCCAACCGTTGTAAATTCAGAATCCGGATTCTCCTGCTCCGGTACCACATAGACCTGTTCAAATCCCAACTCTTTCAAAATTCTGCGGACAGGAAGATTACCGGTACCATTTAAAGGAGTATAGACGATTTTTAATTTCTTTCCTTCCTTACTTACCGGGTTTACCACCAGCTTCTTAAGCTCTGCGATATATTTATCATCCATCTCCTTGCCGATCATCGTCAGGAGCCCTGCTTTAAGAGCCGCTTCCTTTTGCATGGTCTTCGCTGCCGAAAAGTCCGTAATCGCATTTACTTCATGGATGATCTCTGCATCCTTCGGGGCTGTGATCTGTGCTCCATCCTCCCAGTATACCTTATAGCCATTATACTCCGGAGGATTATGGCTTGCTGTAATTACAATTCCGGCAATACACCCAAGCTCTCTAAGAGCAAAGGAAAGCTCCGGTGTAGGTCTTAGGGCTTCGAACAGGTAAGCCCGAATTCCGTTTGCATTCAGGCACAGCGCCGTATCCAGGGCAAATTCCGGTGACATTCTTCTGGAGTCATAGGCAATTGCAACTCCTTTTTTATCGCCAACCTGCTTTTTATTATAATTTGCCAGCCCCTGTGTAGCTCTACGAACGGTATATAGATTCATACGGTTAACGCCGGCTCCTAGGATACCTCTTAAACCGCCGGTGCCAAATTCCAGGTCTTTATAAAATCTTTCCTTTATTTCATTTTCATTTCCTTTTAAATCCTGCAGTTCCTCCCTGGTTTCTTTATCAAAATAAGAATTCGTTGTCCATTCCTCATATTTTTTCATGTAATCCATAATTCATGTCCTATTCCTTTCTCAAATCCACCTCAAAGATCCATAAATTGATGATTTGAGTGTCAAAAGCATTCTAACAATCATCTTTTTCAATTTGCACAAATCAAGATAAACTTAAGTAATAGGAAACAATATTTTAATTCGCAACTGTTTGAAGTCGTTGGCACGTACTATTACGTACTTCATTCCAAGTACTGCGTTTTTTGCAGTGCTTTGGGGAACATGTGTTGCGAATGAACTTTGTTTCATATTACTTGTCAACACATAAATTATGCAAATTGATGAAGTTGATTTAATAAATTGGCTTTTGACTCTCACATCATTTTATTAAAATATAAACCAATACTGCCTGTTAATTCAAGTCTTATTTTATAAAGTATCATGATATCCATATTTGCCGCTGGCAGCCTCAAAATCCGCTTCTTTATTATTATACGCAGCGGTGCAAACCGGCTTCCATAGCAAAAGGGACGTTGTAAAATAATTTATTCATAGTTTGGCAACTGCCATTCTACCAGCGTTACGCTTTAAGAATCTATAATAATTATTTACAACATCCCTTTACTTAAATATATGTTTCACAAAAACATGCAACCGTCGCTTTTGCAAAATTCTATTTCTTATAGGCCATCGCTGTAATCGTCCTCAACGATACCTTTTAAGTTAAATTCTACTTCGGTATACTCTCCGTCGTTATGCGTATTTTCTCCCATGGATATATGAGCATCGTCTACACCGGGAATACTGTCCTCTCTTTGTAAATTATCCCCATTTCTTCCATATTTGTCTTCATCATAAACAACTTCCGCAATACCATCCTCCGGCTCATGATTTGCTTCTCCAAGAGGTCCTTCCTCAGAATAATTAAAGGTATCAAACTCATCGTTATACTCGCCTTCAATGCCCTCAGGAACTTCCTCCTGCAGATCAGAGTCAAGCTTCACGGAACGATATCTCTTCATACCGGTTCCGGCAGGGATCAGCTTACCGATAATAACATTTTCTTTCAAACCGATCAAAGGATCCACCTTACCCTTAATTGCCGCTTCCGTAAGAACCTTGGTAGTTTCCTGGAAGGATGCGGCGGACAGGAAGGAATTTGTTGCAAGGGATGCTTTCGTAATACCAAGCATTACCTGCTTGCCTTCTGCCAGTTCTAAGCCCTGCTCTTTCAGCCTCTCATTTTCATCATAGAACTCAAGGATATCCACTAAGGTTCCGGGTAGGAAACTCGAATCGCCGTTGTTTTCTATGCGGACTTTTTTCAGCATCTGGCGAACGATAACCTCAATATGCTTATCGTTAATTTCAACACCCTGCAGTCGGTAAACTCTCTGAACCTCCTGGATCATATAATCCTGAACGGAACGTACACCCTTGATCTTAAGAATATCATGAGGGTTTACGCTACCTTCTGTTAATTCATCACCCGCCTCCAGAGTATCGCCGTCCGATACCTTTATTCTGGAGCCATAAGGAATCAGATAGGACTTAGATTCCGCTGTTTCATTATTGGTAACAACAACCTCGCGTTTCTTCTTGGTGTCTTTGATCGCTACCGTACCACCGAACTCTGCAATAATTGCAAGTCCCTTCGGCTTTCTTGCCTCAAAAAGCTCCTCGACACGAGGAAGACCCTGCGTAATATCATCACCGGCAACACCGCCCGTATGGAAGGTACGCATCGTAAGCTGTGTACCAGGCTCACCGATGGATTGTGCAGCAATAATACCGACTGCTTCTCCTACCTGTACGGCTTCCCCGGTTGCCATATTCGCACCGTAACACTTTGCACAGATACCAAGGTGGGATTTACAGGTTAAAATCGTACGAATCTTAACCTTTTCAACACCGGTTGCAACAATCTCTGCCGCACGCTTCGGTGTAATCATATGGTTTGCCTTAACAATCACACTGCCATCCGTATCATAAATGGTCTCGCAGGAATATCTTCCGGTAATTCTCTCTTCCAGTGATTCAATTACTTCTTTACCGTCGGTAAACGCCTTGATCCACATACCCGGAATCTCCTCGTTCTGATCATGATCACAGCAATCTGGTTCACGAATGATTAGATCCTGCGCAACATCGACCAAACGACGGGTCAGATAACCGGAGTCCGCGGTACGAAGCGCCGTATCGGAAAGACCTTTTCTTGCACCATGAGCGGAGATAAAGTACTCCAATACGTCAAGACCTTCACGAAGGTTGGACTTGATCGGCAGCTCAATGGTACGTCCGGTGGTATCCGCCATCAAACCACGCATACCTGCCAGCTGTTTAATCTGTTTATCGGAACCACGGGCACCGGAGTCGGACATCATCTTAATGTTATTAAACTTATCCAGTCCATTCAGCAGGGTATCGGTCAGAAGATTATCGGCTTCCTTCCAGGTATTAATAACGGCATTGTATCGCTCTTCCTCCGTCATTCTACCACGTTTGTATTCCTTGGTAATATTCTCAATCGTTGCTTCCGCATCGGCTAAGATCTTCTTCTTTTCTGCCGGCACCTTCATGTCGGAGATGGAAACGGTCATCGCCGCCCTTGTTGAGAATTTGTAACCCATGCTCTTAATATTATCCAAAATTTCAGCAGTCTGTGTTGCACCGTGAATATTGATACATTTCTCAAGAATTTGCTTTAATTGTTTCTTGCCGACAAGGAAGTCGACCTCCAGCTTGAGGAAATTCTCTTCCTTGCTTCGATCAACAAAGCCTAAATCCTGCGGAATGATTTCATTAAATATAAAACGACCCAAGGTAGACTCAATCATTCTGTGTTCTTCAACGCCATCCTTATTGACACCGCTTTGTCTTACCCGGATAATTTCCTGTAAATTGATTACTTTATTTTCATAAGCAAGAATTGCTTCATTTACTCCCTTAAATGTAGGAATCTCACTGCCTTCGGGATCTCTGACAATCGTCAGGTAATAGATACCGAGAACCATATCCTGTGACGGTACCGCAACCGGAGCGCCATCCGAAGGTTTTAACAGGTTGTTTGGAGAAAGTAATAGGAAGCGGCATTCCGCTTGCGCTTCTACCGAAAGAGGCAGATGGACCGCCATCTGGTCACCGTCGAAGTCCGCATTATATGCAGTACATACCAGCGGATGAAGCTTAATCGCTTTACCTTCCACCAGCACTGGTTCAAATGCCTGAATACCAAGTCTATGCAACGTTGGAGCACGGTTTAGCATAACCGGATGTTCCCGAATAACTTCCTCTAGGACATCCCAAACCTCCGGCTGTAATCTCTCCACCATCTTCTTCGCTGATTTTATATTATGTGCAGTTCCTCTTGCCACTAATTCTTTCATAACAAAAGGCTTAAATAATTCGATTGCCATTTCCTTTGGCAGACCGCATTGATACAGCTTAAGCTCAGGGCCTACCACAATAACGGAACGTCCTGAATAGTCAACACGTTTACCAAGCAGGTTCTGACGGAAACGTCCCTGCTTACCCTTTAACATATCGGAAAGTGATTTGAGCGGACGATTTCCAGGGCCGGTAACCGGTCTTCCTCGTCTGCCGTTATCGATAAGAGCATCCACAGCCTCCTGCAGCATTCTCTTTTCATTACGTACAATAATATCCGGTGCGCCAAGCTCAAGAAGTCTCTTAAGACGATTATTACGGTTAATAATTCTACGATACAAATCATTCATATCGGAAGTCGCAAAACGACCGCCGTCAAGCTGTACCATCGGACGCAGATCCGGCGGAATAACAGGAATCACGGTAAGAATCATCCACTCCGGTTTATTGCCGGACTCACGGAATGCTTCTACGACCTCAAGACGCTTAATAATTCTTGCACGCTTTTGTCCGGTAGAATCCTTAAGCCCCTTCTTTAATTCCTTTGATTCCTTATCCAGGTCAATGGCTTCTAACAGTTCCATGATTGCTTCTGCACCCATTCCAAGGCGGAAGCTGTTATAACCATACTTTTCAATTGCTTCCAATTTTTCTTTTTCATTCAGCACCTGTTTGTACTGAAGCTCCGTATTCCCTTTGTCAAGTACGATATAGGAAGCAAAATACAATACCTTTTCCAGGGTTCTTGGAGAAAGGTCTAAGATAAGCCCCATACGGCTGGGTATTCCTTTGAAATACCAAATGTGCGATACCGGGGCAGCCAGCTCAATATGTCCCATTCTTTCACGACGTACACTTGCCTTCGTAACTTCAACACCACAGCGGTCACAGACTACGCCTTTATAACGAATTTTTTTATACTTACCACAATGACATTCCCAATCCTTGCTGGGTCCGAAGATTCTTTCACAGAATAAACCGTCTTTTTCCGGCTTTAATGTTCTGTAATTGATTGTCTCCGGCTTTCTAACTTCCCCTTTGGACCATTCTCTGATCTTTTCAGGGGAAGCCAAACCAATCTTAATTGCATCGTAGCTAATTTGTTGCATTTGTTGCTCAACATTTATATTTTCAGGCATTCTTTGGCACTCCCTTCGTTCATACATGTTTACAGGAACATGTATCCTATTCCCATAATACTTGATAACAGAAACAGGTAGTTTGTTTCTGTTATATTTCTACAACAGAAACAGGTAGTTCGTTTCTGTTATATTTCTACGACAGAAACAGGAACCTTGATTACAGTTCCTATTCCATTCCTTAAGGAACAAGTCCCGGATTTTCGGGGTTATTCCTCTTCCTCTTCATTTTCAAAATCATCGTTTAAGATATCTACCGGTTCATCATCATCAGCAATCTCATCCGTTTCTTCTTCATAAACATCAAATACATCGGTATCCACTTCCTCTGTATTCGTCTGACGGAAGCCTGCATCCTCATAGCCTTCATCATATCTGAAATTATTATCGCCTTCGATTAAAGGTGTTAAATCCGAATCGCCATAATCGATGCTCTCTGTCATCTTCACTTCGTTACCATTTTCATCAAGAACTGTAACATCCAGTGCCAGGGATTGAAGTTCTTTTAATAGTACTTTGAAGGATTCTGGAATTCCTGGTTCTGAAATATTTTCACCTTTAATAATAGCTTCATAAGTCTTAACACGACCAGTAACATCATCGGATTTCACGGTCAGAATTTCTTGCAAGATATAAGCTGCACCATAAGCCTCCAGAGCCCAAACCTCCATCTCACCAAATCTCTGTCCACCAAACTGTGCTTTACCACCGAGCGGCTGCTGTGTTACTAAGGAGTAAGGACCTGTAGAACGTGCGTGAATTTTATCGTCAACCAGATGGTGAAGCTTCAGATAATGCATGAAACCAACCGTAACTGAACCGTCAAAATACTCACCGCTTCTACCGTCACGTAATCTTACCTTACCGTCACGATTAATCGGAACACCCTTCCAGTCTTCTCTGTTTTCCGGATGATTCTTAAGATATTCCAGTAAATCAGGATCCAGTTGATCTTTATATTTCGCCTCAAATTCTTCCCATGAAGTATTCGCATAGTCATTTGCAACTTCGAGGGTATCCATAATATCAAACTCATTCGCGCCGTCAAATACCGGTGTCGAAATATCAATGCCTAAAACTCTTGCTGCCAGAGATAAATGGATTTCAAGTACCTGACCAATATTCATACGAGAAGGTACACCCAGAGGGTTAAGGACAATATCAAGCGGCCTTCCGTTTGGTAAAAACGGCATATCTTCTACTGGTAACACACGGGAAACAACACCCTTATTACCATGACGGCCTGCCATCTTATCGCCGACCTGAATCTTTCTCTTCTGTGCAATATAAACACGAACCGTTTCATTGACACCCGGAGAGAGCTCATCGCCGTTCTCTCTTGTAAATACCTTAGCATCAACGATAATACCATATTCTCCATGCGGAACTCGAAGGGAGGTATCTCTTACTTCTCTTGCTTTTTCGCCAAAGATAGCTCTTAAAAGACGTTCCTCGGCTGTCAGTTCGGTCTCACCCTTTGGAGTCACTTTACCAACCAGGATATCTCCTGCACGAACCTCTGCACCTATGCGGATAATACCCCTTTCATCAAGATCCTTTAATGCATCATCTCCGACACCGGGTACATCACGCGTGATTTCTTCCGGTCCCAGCTTCGTATCTCTTGACTCTGCTTCGTATTCTTCTATATGAACGGAGGTATAGACATCCTCCTGAACCAAACGTTCACTTAATAATACAGCATCCTCGTAGTTATAACCTTCCCATGTCATAAATCCAATCAGAGGGTTCTTTCCAAGTGCTAATTCACCCTTTGACGTGGAAGGTCCGTCTGCGATCACCTGACCTGCCTCAATCCGATCCCCTTTATTTACAACCGGCCTCTGATTAATGCAGGTGCCCTGGTTACTCTTTGCAAATTTAATCAAACGGTAACTGGATTTTGTATTATCATCATTTTTAATTGTAATTTCTTTCGCTGTAACACGTTCAACAACACCGGCTTTTTTGGAAACAATGCAGACACCGGAGTCAATCGCCGCTTTTGCTTCAATACCAGTTCCTACGGTAGGAGCTTCCGTAATCAGTAGCGGAACCGCCTGACGCTGCATGTTCGCACCCATCAGAGCACGGTTCGCATCGTCATTCTCCAGGAAAGGAATCAGCGCTGTCGCCACGGAAAATACCATCTTCGGAGACACGTCCATGTAGTCTACCTTTTCCTTGTCGTAGCTGGAGGTTTCCTCCTTATAACGACCGGATACGCTGTTGTTAATGAAATGTCCTTCTTCATCCAAAGGCTCATTCGCCTGCACAACAATATATTTATCCTCTTCATCCGCAGTCATATAAACGACTTCGTCGGTAACGATCGGATTGACCGGATCGGTTTTATCCACCTTACGATAAGGTGCTTCGATAAAGCCATATTCATTAATTCTTGCATACGTTGCAAGAGAGTTGATCAAACCAATGTTAGGACCTTCCGGGGTCTCAATCGGACACATTCTTCCATAATGAGAATAGTGAACGTCTCGAACTTCGAATCCGGCTCTATCACGGGATAGACCACCCGGTCCCAAGGCAGACAAACGTCTCTTATGCGTCAGCTCACCCAGCGGATTATGCTGATCCATAAACTGAGACAGCTGTGAACTTCCGAAGAATTCCTTCACTGCTGCGGTAACGGGCTTGATATTAATTAATGACTGCGGGCTGATACTCTCAATATCCTGCGTTGTCATTCTTTCTCTTACTACACGTTCCATCCGGGAAAGGCCGATCCGGTACTGGTTCTGCAAAAGCTCACCAACCGCACGAATTCTTCTGTTTCCTAAATGGTCGATATCATCCGCATAGCCGATCCCATACTCCAGATGAATATTATAGTTGATTGAAGCAATGATATCTTCTCTTGTAATGTGCTTCGGAATTAGCTCACTTATATTCTTCTTAATTGCTTCTTTTAGATCTTCTGCGTTTGCATTCTCTTCCATTATTTTCTTCAGAACCGGATAATAAACCAGTTCTGTGATACCAAGTTCTTTCTTATCGAAATTCACATAGTTGCTAATATCAACCATCATATTAGAAAGAACCTTGACATTATGTTCTTCCGCTTGTACCAGAACAGACGGAACTGCGGCATTCTGAATAAGTGTTGCCAATTTATCTGTAACCTGTGTGCCTGCTTCGGCAAGAATCTCACCGGTCGATCTATCTACAACATCTTCTGCAAGCACAAAACCAACGATACGATTACGGAACGCCAGCTTTTTATTAAATTTATATCTTCCTACCTTAGCAAGATCATATCTTCTGGCATCAAAGAACATACTATTAAGTAAAGACTCTGCGTTTTCCACTGCCAGAGGTTCCCCTGGACGCAGTTTTTTATATAACTCTAATAAACCATCATGATAGCTGCCTTCCGGATCCTTCGCTGTACTTGGATCCTTAGCCAGGCTGGCTAAAATTTTAGGTTCCTCTCCAAACAATTGCTTGATTTCTTCATTCGTTCCATATCCCAATGCCCGAATGAACGTAGTGATTGGAACTTTTCTGTTACGATCAACACGAACATAAAATACATCGTTGGAATCCGTTTCATACTCCAACCAGGCACCTCGATTAGGAATTACGGTAGCCGAAAATAACCTCTTACCTATTTTATCATGATCTATTGCGAAATATATTCCGGGGGAACGTACTAACTGGCTTACTATGACTCTCTCCGCACCATTGATAACAAAGGTACCCGTTTCCGTCATTAAAGGTAAATCTCCCATGAAAATATCATGTTCATTAATTTCATTATTTTCTTTATTATGAAGTCTTACCTTTACTTTCAACGGAGCTGCATAGGTTGCATCTCTTTCCTTACATTCTTCAATCGTATATTTGATATCTTCCTCACATAATGCGAAATCAACGAATTCCAGGCTTAAATGTCCACCATAATCGGAAATCGGAGAAATATCATCAAATACTTCCTTTAATCCCTCATCCAGAAACCATTGGTAAGAATCCTTTTGTACCTCAATAAGATTGGGCATCTCTAGGACTTCCCTTTGCCTGGAGTAACTCATTCTAACATTATTACCAACCTTAATTGGATGCATTCTGTTTTTATCCATTGACGTTTTCACCCCTTGAATTTAATAAGTTTCACTCTTGAATAAAAAACTCTTTCCATTTCAAAGTTTATATGCTATAATATTAATAAGTAGGCATATAGCACCACAATAGTGCATCTTTCATACTATCATACTTATTTTCTACTGTCAACTTAATTTTTTTAATTTTCATATACATATAAGACAATTCATACAACCCGCTTTTACAGGCGGGTTTTTCTATTATTATGGTTATTATTGCCATTATTTATCTGATATAATCATATGCAAAAATTCCCCAGTGATCATCGTCTCTCGCCACTGGGGAATTTTCAGTCTGCTTATATAAAATTACTTTAAAGTAACCTTAGCGCCTTGCTCTTCAATCTTTGTCTTAACTTCTTCTGCTTCTGCCTTGGATACGCCTTCCTTAAGTACCTTAGGAGCAGCATCTACAAGATCCTTAGCTTCCTTTAAGCCTAAGCCGGTAACTTCACGAACAACCTTGATAACCTTAACCTTGTTCGGACCAATTTCTGTTAACTCGATGTTGAACTCAGTCTTCTCTTCTTCTGCTGCACCACCTGCTGCACCTGCTGCTACTACAACACCTGCTGCTGCGGATACACCAAATTCTTCTTCACATGCTTTTACTAAATCATTTAATTCTAATACAGTAAGGCCCTTAATAGCCTCGATAAATTCTTGAGTTGTCATTTTAATTTCCCTCCATTTAATATTTATTATCTTGGATCGGATCTCTTCGTTCCGATTCTTTGCAAGCGAAACTACCTTGTAATTCCCTTGCACTTAAAATTCACCTTGAATTAAGCCGTTTTCTCTGCAATCTGCTTAAGCACACGAGCAAAGTTTGCAATCGGTGACTGCATACTTCCGAGCAATCTGGAAATAAGAACCTCTCTTGAAGGAATTGTTGCAATAACCTTGATTCCCTTTTCGTCGTAATAGGTTCCTTCCACAACACCTGCTTTAAACTCTAATTTCGGCATTGTCTTAGCGCATTCATTTATAATTCTTGCAGGAGCAGTTTCATCCTCCAGACCAAAAGCTGCTGCGGTCGGTCCTCCCAGATGTGGTGCTAATGCTTCAAAGTCTGTTCCTTTAAAAGCGAAGTTAAGCATTGTATTCTTATATACCTTGTATACAACACCGGCTTCTCTTAACTTTTTACGAAGCTCTGTATCTTCTTCAACGGTCAAACCACGGTAGTCAACCAAAACAACAGACTTTGCATCTTTTACATAGCCTTTGATTTCTTCTACTACAGGTTGCTTTAACTCAATTTTTGCCATTACGTACACCTCCTTAGATCATTACATATAAATATCAGACGAACTGACATCTAAAAAACCTCTTCCTGCCAAAGCAGAAAGAGGTTTTCTTATCATCATACGATTCAAACCAACATTTCCTCGGCAGGCGGTTTCGCCTTATGCCTTACGGCACCTGCTGTCTTCGGCAGTCTTTTTGGATTATAGCATGAACTATTCAATCATGTCAACCCTTTTTTTATATAAAATCAATTAGCAAAACAGGATGTTTGTTACTATTCACACCCAACATGTATACCATGTTATGATTTCGACAAATGTATCCGATTCGGAGACGCTTCAGCTTAGTTGCATTACGTAGCGGTACATAAGGCTCCAAAATACGGAGCCAAAGTACCGACGAATGCAAATACTCCTTATCAGATATCATTTGTCGAAATCATATTATAGACTTTGTTAGGGGTGTGAACAGTAACGGATGTTTTAACTAAACTTTGCGGTATTTACCTTCACGCCAGGGCCCATGGTAGAAGCTAGGGTTACGTTTCTTAAATACTGTCCCTTAGCGGATGCAGGTCTTGCCTTAACAATTGCACCCATAAGCGTTGCGAAGTTTTCCTGTAACTGCTCCTCGGTAAAGGAAGCTTTGCCAACCGGTACATGGATAATGTTTGACTTATCCAAACGATACTCGATCTTACCGGCTTTAATTTCTTTCACCGCTTTGGTAACGTCCATCGTAACGGTACCAGCCTTCGGGTTTGGCATTAAGCCCTTCGGTCCGAGTACACGTCCCAAACGACCTACAACACCCATCATGTCCGGTGTCGCTACCACGACATCAAAATCAAACCATCCTTCATTCTGAATCTTTGGTATTAATTCATCTCCGCCAACAAAATCAGCACCTGCTGCCTCTGCTTCAGCAACCTTGTCACCCTTTGCAAAAACAAGCACACGCACGGATTTACCGGTTCCGTGAGGTAACACTACCGCACCACGAACCTGCTGGTCAGCGTGACGTCCATCAACACCCAGACGAAGATGAGCTTCGATGGTTTCATCAAATTTTGCTACTGCAGATTTTTTAACTAATGCAATTGCCTCTGCCGCATCATATTGCGCATCTCTATCGATCAGCTTTGCAGAAGCAATATATTTCTTTCCTCTTTTCATTCTATAAACCTCCTAGTGGTTATATCGGAAGAAAACAGAATACGATACGATCCTGTTGCAAAAACGCTTTGCCGTCTTCGCTGCCAAAGCCGCTTCATGCATTTGGCATATCCTCCCACGTTAATAGATTGTCAAACACATAATCTCTTTCAATTATGTTGTTATATTCTTAACTATTCTTCTACTGTGATACCCATACTTCTAGCAGTTCCTGCTACCATTCTCATTGCGCTTTCAACGCTGGCTGCGTTTAAGTCAGGCATCTTAATTTCAGCGATCTTTTTGAGATCTGCTTGAGAAATCGTTGCAACCTTATCTTTGTTCGGTATTGCAGAACCAGAATTAATCTTGCAATATTTCTTAAGTAATACAGCTGCGGGTGGTGTTTTTGTGATAAAGCTGAAGCTTCTGTCAGCATATACAGTAATAACAACCGGAATAATCATTCCATCCTGATCTGCTGTTCTTGCGTTAAATTCTTTTGTAAATTGGACAATGTTTACACCGTGCTGTCCTAATGCAGGTCCTACCGGAGGAGCCGGTGTTGCCTTTCCAGCAGGGATTTGTAATTTAATATAACCTGTTACTTTTTTTGCCATTATAGCATACCTCCTGATAAATGTGGTGTTTGCGGGGATTTCCCTCCCACTGTAACTGCCTAAATTGCTACATTCTCATTGCACACATGAATGTTAATAATTATCTACTGACTTTTACGTCACTGAAACTGATCTCAACTGGTGTCTCGCGTCCAAACATATCTACGCTAATTGTGACGATCTGCTTATGGGTATTAATTTGCTTAATTACGCCTGCTGTATTCTCCCAAACGCCGGAAATAACTGTAACAGTATCACCAACTTCGAAATCAACCTCAACAGTGTCATCTTTAATCCCCATGCCGCGCATTTCTGCATCAGACAGTGGAACCGGCTGCTTTGAATCCGGGCCGACGAAACCTGTAACACCTCGTGTATTACGAACCACATACCATACATCATCATTCATGACCATATGGAGCAATACGTAACCGGGGAACATCTTCTTCTGCACTCGCTTCTTAACACCATTCTTAACTTCAATGACTTCCTGCATCGGAACAGATACCTCCAGAATTTGATCCTGAAGCTTTCTATTTTCGATCATTTTCTCAATATTCGCTTTAACTTTGTTCTCATACCCTGAGTAGGTGTGAACAACGTACCAATTAGCTTCTGACATATTCTTCACCCTTATCCTAAAATTACGCCAATTCCCAGTTCTATCAAAGCATCAAGCGCAGAAATAATTACACCTAAGATAACGGTTACGATTACTACAGCTACAGACTGTTTCGTAAGAGATTCCTTGTCCGGCCAAACGATTTTCTTATACTCAGCCTTCAGACCCTTGAACCAGCTTTTCTTTGGAGTTTTCTCGGTTGTAGTATTTGCCATATCTCCCATTTCGTCACTTCCCTTTCAGTTATAATTATTTTGTTTCCTTATGCAATGTGTGTTGTCTGCAGAATTTACAGTACTTCTTGGTCTCCATCCTGTCTGGATGTGCCTTCTTATCTTTTGTCATGTCGTAATTACGTTGCTTGCAATCGGTACACGCCAATGTAATTTTTACGCGCACAATTTCCACCTCCGATTTCTCTTTGTAGCGCAATTTACCGTTTACAAAGACCCTCCTTTATAAACCGCATTTTAGGCATAAAAAAAAAGCCCTCTTTCTTTGCTTACTTAATATAACACACCAAGCTAAGTTCGTCAACATATTTTTTACAATTTTGTTTTTGTTTTTTACTTTTTGTTCCTTTCCTTCGTATCCGTATTTTGCATCTATCTATTATGAAAAATTGCTTTTATACCTGATATAATCGCAATCCAATTCTGTATTTCTGCAATTTTTTATCTCGGATCTGTGGGACAAAAGCCTTCCTAACAAATCGGTTTCTTCAATTTGCACAAAGCAAGGAAAGACTTAAGTAATAGGAAAACTGTTTCCTATTACTTATCATGTATAAATTGTGCAAATTAAAGAAGTTGATTTTTATTTTCTTTTATGGCATCGTACTTACCGTCTTCTCCTTCGGCGCACGAATGACCGAAACCTCACACATTCTTTCCAGTCCGCTTGAGGTTCGGACAATAATACTTGCTACGCCCTCCTGATGAGCCTTTAATTTTCCATGCTTTGTTACAGTAACGATTTCTTCATCGGTACTGATATAGGTTACCTTATCCGTGAAGTTCACCGGCTTTACATAGGCTTGCAGCATATATTGCTCTCCGGCAAGCATGGTGACATTTCTCCGGATCAGTTTCAGATCGGTTGCTTTCACGGTTTCAATCTTGATTTCTTTCACGGAATGATTTCCTCGGTAATCGGTCACAAATACAGTATATACTCCGTCCTTTTTGACTTTAAAGCTTCCTTTTCCGTCCTTTAACTCGATCAAAGTTCCTGCACCGCCCGGCAGAAATTCCTTAGCCTTCCTCGATCCTGCCATATATTTCGCCCGTTTTATACCGCTTTGCTCTTCCTTTGCACGAACCGTGATTGTTCTTGTCTTATAGTTATCCGCCACCTGGTAGCTGAGGGTCAGCTTCGGAGCCTTTACATCCTCTTTCACCTCATAAGTTTGTACCGTTTCATTGCCGGCATAATCGGATGCATAAAAGGTATACATGCCTGCCTTTGTAACATACATCTGCTCCTCCTTAACCGACGTTCCTACCGTTCCTCTTTTAAAATCGTCCAGGGTACGCTCTCCATAGAGCCATTTTATGGTTCGTATATTCGATCCGCCGGTATCCTCTGCCTGTATGGCAATCTTCATTTTTTCCCGCTCATAAAAGGTTTCAAAAGCCATCTTAGGCGGTTCCGTATCCGTAAGCAGATCCTTCTGCGCTGCCAGTAAGAGATTGTATGCACTAGGAATTCCGGGATACCTCATATACCCCTTCAGACCGGGAATCACCTTGATATTATTAAGAATAAGCTCTTTGATATTGGACGGGTATACCTTATCGTTATAGGAATACAAAAGTGCGGCAATTGCTGCTACCTGCGGCGCAGCCATCGAGGAGCCGGTCATCGACGCGTATCCCCCGACAATGGTACTTAAGATATCCGTTCCCGGCGCTGCAAGATCCACGGTTGACGGTCCATAGTTGGACCGGTCGGTAAGCTTACCGGAGGAATCGATAAATGTCACCGTTATCAGATTATCAAGTTTTAGGTTGGCGGGGTAGATCGGCGTTTTATCATTATTTAAGCCATCGTTTCCGGCTGCTGCAATAAACAGCATATCGGATTCCCGCATTGCCTCTTCCAGCCCTTCGATATATTCGTCGGTGCCCCAGCTCAGATTACAAATATCCGCCCCCATCATGGTAGCATACTTGATTGCTTCAATTGCACTCGATATTTTACCGTCTCCATCCGGACCACCGTTAATTTTTAACGGCATTATTTTAATCTTGATATTTGATGCTGCCCCGGCAATTCCGATATTATTATTCTCCACCGCTCCGATAATTCCGGCGACATGAGTACCATGACTGTCATTATCCTTCGAATCCGCCAGTTTTTTCCCGCTATCCTTCGCGTCCCGGTAGTGGCAGACGGTTGCGTCATTGTTATAGAAATCCCAGCCATAGACATCATCAATATAGCCGTTATTGTCATTATCGATCCCGTCTCCCGGAATTTCTCCCTGATTGATCCATATATTCTCTGTCAGATCCGGATGATTAATATCCACACCGGTATCGATCACTGCAACAATTACTTCCCTGGACTGCCGTCCGATCAGCTTGTTCCATGCCTCGGCCACATCCATATCCACATCATTCACCGAAGTCTTAACCGCTTGTCCGGAGATTGGATTGCGGTCCGCTGCTTTGACTGGTTGCTGGTGATTTATAAAAAGCAGGAATAAGATGATTGCCAGACTGGTGACAATATTCCTTATCATGCTCTGATTTTTTGCGTACTTCATACATTTCTCCATTTCCGTTAAGCATTTCCATGTATCCCATTGTATCGTATTCCATAAAATTGACATTTATGTGGCAAAATCAATATTGATTGAGTAACAAAAGACTTCCCAGCTAATAGTCTTCATCAATTTGCACAAAGCAAGGTAAAACTTAAGTAATTGGAAACAATATTTTTTATACGCAACTGTTTGAAGTCGTTGGCACGTACCATTACGTACTTCAATCCAAGTATTGCGTTTTTGCAATACTTTGGGGAACACGTGTTGCGAATGAAATATGTTTCATATTACTTGTCAATGTCAACATATAAATTATGCAAATTGACGAAGTTGGTTTTATATATCGGCTTTTATTATGAAAACGTCTCTTTGTTAGCAAAAAGACGCAACAATCCCCCCCTATGAAGCTTTTTCATAGTTTTTATGGATTTAGA
>SVEA01000178.1 GCA_015057615.1 Lachnospiraceae bacterium
GAAGAATAGCTGCCTTTGCTATTCTTATAATGACTCGCAGTTCTTTTACGAGACTATTCATACTAACGACCATGCTCTTTGGGCATAAATGCTGAAGAATAGCTGCCTTTGCTATTCTTATAATGACTCGCAGTTCTTTTGCGAGACTATTCATACAGCAATATATAGTATCTTCATAATCATCCATTCAATACAAATTGATTCCCATAATTGCCGGATCACGACTAGACTAATCTTAAAATATCCGCAGACCATAGTCAAGAAATATCATTGTGAGAAGTTCCTTTTTAGGAAACATTCTCTTAATTAATTAAATTGCCTATATAATTTATTAAATACCTTAACAATCTCCGGATCGAATTTAGTCCCAGTATCCAGATTAATTATTTCCACACATTTTTCTTGAAACCTGGCAGGTTTATCATTTTTCTCACTAATTAATACATCATAAGCATCTACCAGCGTAACAATTCTGGCGCAAAGAGGAATATCGGTACCAGATAGCCTTCTAGGATAACCATATCCATCCCAGTGCTCATGATGCGCCCAGGCGATATTGATCGCCATTCTTCCGAATTGATTCTGTGCATTCTTATCAAAGATTTCTTTTAGAGTATTGGCACCAATTTCACAATGGGTTTTTAATATTTCATGCTCATCGTTTGTCAGCTCCGTCGGTTTTAAGACAATACTGTCATTGATCGCAATCTTACCGATATCATGAAGCTTTGCCGCAAGTTCAATGGTTTCGATAAAGCTGGTGGATACCTCCTCCTGAAACCGAGGCGTCAGTGCCATCCCCATTGCGAGCAGCCTGCTGTTCTTCCCGATCCTCTCCAAATGATTGATCCGGTTATCGCGCATTTCAACAAGCCGAGTCAGAGCATACATAACATTTTTCTGCTCTTCATAAATTTTATGTATCTGCCCATTGATGATTTTGTGAAGCCTTTTATTATAGAACTCCAATTCCTGCTGCATCTTATATATTTTTAAATGGGCATTAATTTGAACGGTTATTTCATCCACATCGAAGGGCTGCGCAATATAGTCCACCGCTCCTAGTTTAAAACATTTCATTTTATCTTCCCGTGAATAGGAGGATGTGATAAATAGAATGGGAATATCTCTTGTTTTCGAATTTTTCTTTAATCGGGTGCAAAATTCAAAGCCGTCCATATTCGGCATGGAAATATCCAGTAGTATCATGTGCGGCAGAAGTACATCAATTGCGCTCATTGCGCGTTCTGCGCTTGTGACCGGCCTTGCAATATATCCCGCGTTTCGTATGATTTCTGTAAGAATAATCAGATTTGCATTAATATCATCTACCACCAAAATGTTTGCCTTTTTATAAGTTTCCTGTTCCATCTATTTTACCTCTTTTAGCATTGCCTTTAGCTCCTCAAGAATTTCCAGTGCCTGATCATGCTCCTCTTTTCGTACCGCTAAAACAAGAGATAAGCCTTTGTTACTTAACTCCTTATTCTCCATTGGCAGAAGCTTCTTGACGGCGGAGGCGTAATCATCTGTTTTTCTCCAGCTTTCCATTTCAATACAGATGATTAATCTTTCCATTCGGTCATACAATACCTCTCGAACCTTCTTCTGCTCCTGCATATCCTCCAGGATACTCTGCATAGGAACCTCTTCGGTATTCAGACTGAAATGCTTTGCCTCATCAAGAATTCTACTGATATAGTCCACTTCCGAAGCGCCCAAGGGATCTTCTTCATATAAATTTACAACGGTATCCTGATTAAAATGTTCCTTTTCAACCGTATCCTCTTCCTCTTCCGGAATTCCCAGGTGAACATTAAAGGAAAAGATACTTCCCTGTCCTTTCTCGCTCTCTACCGTAATGGTTCCGTGCATTTCCTCTATCAGCAGCTTACTAATGGATAAGCCCAGACCGGTGCCTCCGAATCTTCTGGTAAAGGAACCGTCTACCTGGGTAAAGCTTTTAAATAAGCGGTCCATCTCCTCCAGACTGATACCGATACCGGTATCGATTACCATAAAAAACAACTCAACATCCTGATTGTTCTGTGATACTTTTGCTACTTCCAATACGATCTGCCCCACCGAGGTAAATTTAATCGCATTGGAAATTATATTATTCAGCACCTGCGTCAATCGGTATTCATCCCCGATCACACGCTTAGGTATATCATCTGCCACATTTATAATGAGCTTAAGTCCCTTTTCATTGATGCTGCTGCTATGGATGGACACAATATTATCAATAAAATTCGGAAAGTCGAATTCCCTCTGTTCTAAAACCATTTTATTACTGGCTAATTTTGAATAATCAAGAACATTATTGATGATCGTTTCCATCTTCGAACAGCTGCTGCGAATCATATTGACTGCATCCAGCTGGTTCGGCTTTAAAGAAGTTTCAAGCAGAGAATTTGTTAAACCAATAACACCATTTACCGGGGTTCTTAGTTCATGCGTGATGTTAGCAATAAACTCATTTTTAAACTGATCCGTGGACTTTAAATCATTTCTGAGTCGCCGGATCTCACGAAAAGCCTCTTTCTTATCTGAAATATTCACCGCCGTGCACAAACCGTAAACCTTCGTATTATATGGCCATAAAGCAACCCTTAGGGTAACCGGAAAGCAGGTCTGATTTTTACGATATGCAAATGTCTCCGCCGTATTATTCCGATACCTTAAATTGACGATCAGTTCATCCCTCTCTTTCCTCATAGCCTTTCGAAAGATATTTACGATGGACACCTGATAGATATCCTCGGTATATCCTAATTCCTCTTTTGCAGCTTGGTTACAATCAACGATCTCCCCGTCTCTATTAAATATCAGGAAAATTTCCTGGCTGAATTGATAGATTAATTGTAATTCCGTAAGTAGAATATTCTGTTTTTTCTTTTGCATTTCCCCTCAAAACCTCTTCTTAATTTCCTTATTAATTACGACACCATCATTATAAATCCCCATAATTTCTACTTATATCTTATTTTTCTTTTCCATATTTGTCAATATATTCTAACAATTTCTATTATTATTTAATATTGACAGCAACATTTGATTCAGATAAAATTAATACGTATTTCGTTATGTTTGCATCATCGAAGGAGGAATCTGATGAATTTTAGTATTCGTCTCAAACAACTGCGGCAAAAGAACAAAATGACACAAAGTGATTTAGCTAAAGTCTTAGGATTAAAACCAACGGCAATTTCTAACTATGAATCCGAAAGAAATGAACCTTCCTTTGATAAATTAATTGCTTTATCTAAATTTTTTGACGTAACCATCGATTATTTATTGGGAATTTCTGATACTTATCTGCCTGTTGGCGGTGAAGTCTTAGACCGCGATATTGTGGAGTTCTATGATTTATATCAGCAGCTGACGCCGGAAAGCGAATTAGAATTAAAAAGATTTGCAGAATATTTATTATATAAACAGAGAAACCAAACCATAAACGGTAAGGAAAATTAATAAAAGGTTTGCTGCAATAACGGCTGCAATTAATACAAGGAGGTCAATGATCTTCCCTCATGCACAGGATGAAAAGACAGACCCTTTAACAATCGGTCTTTCAAACAGTGCCTTACAGGAAGATCACAGACCTCCTTGTTTTTGTATTTATGTTGCAACAGCCCTTCCTGCATGAATTGCAGAGAGAAATGCAATATGACTATCAAATTTACTTACCAAATAGCCTTGTGCTGTTCTTATGCATTAGCACCGCAGCACCTTTTATACTTCTTACCGCTTCCGCAAGGGCAGGGATCATTTCTTCCGATCTTCTTACCTTTTACAACGGTACCGGAAGCTTTTTGCTTCTTATAAAGCTCTTTTCTACGATCCTCGCTAAGTAGGGACTCCCACTCTTCTAAGCCGTAAAGCCATTCTGCTTTTGCTTCCACCATGTTGTAATACAGCTTTTCCTTATCGAAGGCTAAGCTCACCGTAGTATTCTCGTCCATGTCCTCAATTGGATTTGGTGTAACCAGACTGTCATTAATTCCATCTAAGAAACCAACAAAATAATTCAGTTCCATATCAAATTCTTTTGCAAGAGAAGCGACAGTACCTTCCCAGACCTTGTCCGGATTCGCAAGAAGTTTTTGATAAGCTTCCTTTTCCATATTAAAATAATTTGCCCAGAATAACTGGCCGGAGCGGCTCTGCATATCATTTGCATATGCATAATCTCTCCATTCTTGTAATAAACTCATGAAACTTACTTCCTTCCATCTTAACTAAATTCAATATTGGGATTATATCATAGATAAAGTAAAATACCAATAGAAATTATTTTCATTTCCATGTATAAAAATAGAAATTATGTATCATAATAGTAATATCCTAATGTGGAACTAGCCGTTCCGATAAGGATGTAAATGCGTATGCTCTTTCATAATTGGACTCCCCCTCCAATTATGATTACCAAAGAGAAGTTAAATACTTATCCTCCCCTTTTTAGCAACAACCCACTACAATGGTGTAGTGGGTTGTTTGCTTATGCCAGGAAGCCCCTATCTATAAGGGTTTCTGTATATCAGTATTTCAACTTATACATAAAAATCCTGTTGCGTATATATTTTATACACAGCCTTATACACAACTTAATTATTACTAAAGGACTGGATTGTCAACAGTAATCTAGACAACTTTTTTAAGGTTATTCATCCGGTACTCTCGCGGGGTTAGGTATCCCAGCGAGGAATGAATCCGGTGATTGTTAAACCAATTC
>SVEA01000179.1 GCA_015057615.1 Lachnospiraceae bacterium
CTTAGGCTTTTTTCGGTATTCACTTGGAGTTATACCATATGTTCCCTTGAAAGCTCTTGTAAAAGCTTCATGTGATGACAAACCATAATCAAAAGCAATATCTAAAAGGCTTTTTTCGCTATCCCGAACTTCTTTTAGTGCAAAGGCTAATTTTCTATGCTGCAGATAATTCCTAAATTGCATACCCGATATTTCTTTGAATTTTCTCGTTGTATAAAATTCGGAATAACCCAGCCTGCGAGAAAGAAAGCGTAGTGTCAAGGCTTCGTCATTATAATTTTTAATACAGTTATCAATTTCATCAACGATTATTTGAATTTGCTTCTGCCACTCGTACATTCGACTATTCACCTCATTTCAATCACCCTACATTTATTATAAAGAAATAGAGTGATCACTGCTTGATTTTACTTGCGGAAATCAATGTTTTCCTTTTCACCACAGATAATATAAATTCGCTCAAAGAGCGTAAAAGTCAACTACTACTATTATAAAAATATTTTGTTCGGTAGTGATATAGAATGAGGTTACCACAGTAAAGCAAGGCTTTCAAGTTAGTCATTATGAACGATTTATGAAATCAATAGGTTTTCCAAGATAACGCCTAATATATTTAATAAATCTATTCGGATTGCATTAGGTTGGTTTGGCATAAACATAAAAGCCGTTTTTGTGTTTTTTATAGATAGAAGCTTTCACTTTTTTGTAGGAAGGCTTCAGATGCTTCTTCAATTTATTCAGAGAGCGGTTCGGAAGGAATGAGGGGCTATGGAAATGACAATCTGGATGTGTAAAATCACAAGGAATAAAACAAATTATGGCTGGCGGTGGCGTAGCACTGATTTTACCCTTGTACCTCTTCTTTCCGGTTGTTTGGCAGATAGGTAGAGCCTTATGCAAAGTATCATCGGCAGTATTACCGAATAGCTCAAGGAGCTATTAGTCGGGGGTATCTTCTCTACGATACAATTCCTTTGTAAAACCGTAATTATCCCCATTGCCGGCATTATCCTGACCTTTGATGTGCTACGAACTGATACAAATGGTCATTTAGAAAAACAATCTACACGAGATTGAACCTTTTAAATGGATTTTAGTACCTTTTTAGCTATGATGATTATTACCACCTTTAACATCATTATGGGATTTTTGATGTATCATAGCACATTGTATCCAACGTCACAGGTGTGATTATTTCAGATACCAGTACTGAAATTACCGCCTCTATAGCTGACATGGAAACCCGACTTATGTAAATGGGGCTTGGTTCACTGGCAAAAAGTATTTTCAATGCTCACTAAGCGAAGATGGGTAAGCAAAATTCACAAACTCCATCTTCAACCAAGGAAAACTCATACCGTTCTAAAATGGGACGGCTTTCATCTAGTTGCTTTTCCGCATTTGTTAAGATATTTTCGATAGATTTCCAAAAGAATTGTACGTCTTGGGTAGTATGAGAAATTTGGCAAATAAGGTATTTTCCCGCAGGCAAAGAACCGTGGCGGATTACTAAATTAGACATCGAAAAATGAAAGTTGTTATGTTATAATTAATACAAATATTTTACAAATATCCTAATGTAGAGTTTTAAGAACTGCAATTGTGAATATCATGACAGAGATATAGATGTAATCTTAGCCAAATGAATTAGAATGTATGGAGGCGACATCTTGGTAAGAAAGGCTTTGAAATCTGCAATAGGGGTTAAGCATAGGCATAATAATAGGTGATGTTGTTTTACCAATATACCTTGCCGCCGAGGTACCGCTAGGTCTAAGTGGCATCATTTTTATACAAGACAAAAGTTATTGGAAGAATCTATATCGTATTAGGGGAAATCGAAAATGTGGAGAAAAATTAAAAAAATATCGTTTTTAATATTTTGTTGTTTGATCATATTTTTTGTGGCTACAGCAATATATCATCATACCATGCTAAAAATTGCACAGGCTAAAATAACGCATGTTGGAACCTCTGTTGAAGTTGATGGATATAAGATGAATGTTTATGTTGAAGGTAAAAAATCAGATACGGAGGCTACAATCGTTTTGTTATCCGGATCAGGTGTGGCTTCTCCCATATACGATTACAAAATACTGTATTCTAAACTTACTGATGAATATCAAGTGGTGGTTGTTGAAAAGTTTGGATATGGTTATTCAGATGTAAGCGGATTACCAAGAGATGTTGCAACTTTAGTGGAAGAAGATAGAAAAGCTTTAAAAGAGGCTGGGGTTGAAATGCCATATGTGCTAATGCCACATTCTATGTCTGCATTGGAAGCTATCTACTGGGCGGATACTTACCCTGAAGAAGTAGAGAAAATTATCGGACTTGATATGGCTGTTCCAGATTCTTATACGAAAAGCAATGTGGCAAATATTACATTTATGAAGATCATGACTTACTTTGGAATGCATAGAATACCCGCTTTTTGTTATGTGAATCGAGACGGACTATCTGATGGCGAATATGAACAGAACAAATTATTGGTATATAGAAATTCTTTAAATAATGATGTATATGAAGAATGTAAAGTAGTTTTAGATAATGCAAAAATAGTGGGGAAATTAGCAGTTCCAGATGTACCAATATTAATGTTTACAACTAATTTGGCTCAAGCATCCGGGTATGAAGGCTGGGTAAAAGCTCAGAGAGATTTTGCTGAGCATGCTAAGAACTGTTTACAGATTGAATTTGATTGTGGTCATAACTTACATTACTATGAGTCTAATTATATTGTAGTAAGAATCAAGAAATTTATGAAAAACTAGTTATTTTACATAACTAACGCGGTCGGACAGCACCTTTATTGACCGTTCAAGGCATGTGAGGCGTGGTATTTCAGGGAGGTGAATGGAAATGAATAATGCTGTTAAGGATTTATATACAATTCGAAAGATGGGTATTGAAACTTGAATAGAAATTATGAAGGTAGGTGGGACCACAAGGTGCCCGTTTTGTAATGGGACAGTATCTATGGTTGAGAACACGGAACATTTCCAGAAATATACATGTGACATCTGTGATATGCATTTTGAAATGGAGAGTAATTAGAATAACAGGAGGAACAGAAGTTCTTGTAGAAAGGCGGTTTTATAACAATGAGAAAAAATTTTGGAGCGAAACCTTACACCTATCCACAGCCAGTACTGATGATTGCAACCTATGGCGAGGATGGCATACCGGATGTTATGAATGCAGCATGGGGCGGAATCAGCGGGGATAATGAGATATCTATGTGTATCAGTAAGAATCACAAAACGACAGAGAACATCCTTATGAGAAAGGCATTTACCATCAATTTGGCAGATGAGGCACATATGGTAGCCTGCGATTATGTAGGCATCACATCTGCAACAAAGGTACCTGACAAATTTGCAAAGGCTGGATTCACAGCAACAAAATCAGAACTTGTAGATGCACCTATCATTAATGAATTAGCAATCTGCGTAGAATGCAAAATAAAGAACTACGACACTGAGACTTGCAGACTGGTTGGCGAAATTGTAAATGTCAGCGTTGATGATAGTGTATTAGATGAAAAAGGTAACGTTGATGTTGCAAAGGCAGCACCAATTATATTTGATCCATTTAATAATGCATATATCAAGCTTGGCGAGAAGGTTGGTAATGCATTTAAAGATGGAGCAGCATTGAAATAGTTTAGGTGAACGAAGTAATAGAGAAATAAAATAATAGTAAAAACATGAAAGGGGTACTGTGAAAATGGTACTCCTTTTTCTCATATTGACTTTAACCTTAAGGTAAGGTGTAAGATAAAGATAAACGTATAAAATACGCTGAAAGGAGGATTTGTATGCTGTCTATTGGGAAGTTTTTATATTATACATATAGAAATATTATGAAATTTGGTGTAGTATTAGAGTAATTGTAATAAAATAAAAATTAAGAATAATTGAAAACTATATATTATGTATTAAAAAGAAAAAGAATAGAAGATATATATCAGTTAAAAAATTAGAAATCAAGTTAAAAACAATATGGTATCATCCAATAAAAGTTGTTTAGAGCACCCCGTTTATGGAATTTAAGTAGACATAGATAATTATATAAGAATAGGAGTGAGAGTATGTAATTAGAAGTATGTAATTTAAGCAAAACATATGTAAAAAAGAAGAACCAAATTAAAATACTGAATAATTTTACATACAAGTTTACTGGTCATAATATATACTTAATAAAAGGAAATCAGGTGCCGGTAAGACAACATTATTATCTATATTAGCATTAATGGATAATAACGACTCAGGAGAAATTTTCTTTAATAAGAATGAGATAACTAATATGTCTAACGGGATGAAAGCAGTTTTTCGCTATAATAATATTGGGTATGTTTTTCAAGAATATAATCTATTTTCAGCATTGACAGTGGAAGAAAATATTATGATGGCATTTGCAGAAGATAAGATTACAATAAAGGAAACAGATAAAATTGATGAGTTACTACATTTGATTGGTTTACACGAAAGAAAGAATCACAGAGCAAGTGAGCTTTCTGGAGGTGAAAAGCAACGAGTTGCAATAGCACGAGCGTTTGTTAAAGATCCTTCTATTTTACTATGCGATGAACCTGTATCGAATCTGGATGAAGAGAACACAAATGAAATCCAGATAATTTCATATGCGGGTATATTGCTTATGACGATGTTGTTTTTAACTTACTTTAAAAGGTTAAAAACTATTATAGAATAAGTATTAATGGAGGTAATATGATGACAGGTTCAAAACCGTTGGTCCGTATGGGGGAATTAAATAATTTAAGAGCGGTATCCTTTCAGGTGAATTGTAAAAATCCAGAAACTCTGGCATGGAATCGGATGCGCAAATGGGCGGCTGAAAATCTGAACGACTATGAAGCCAGAAAGTATATTGGTTACGCGCCCTTCGGGCATCATTTAGAAAACAGTGAAAATGATGTCCACGAATATGTTGCCATGATGCTGCTACACAGCGAGGAGGGGGGGACGAAACCATGTTCGGCGCAAAGGTGGTCGACGCGCCTAAGGGACTATTCCTTGTGGGAGGTGTGGTGCTTAATGAATTCAACAATGATGGAACTGTGGATATAGGTGAATCTATGAAAAAATCGTCGCAGACCATATAGGAATGTATGTTGGATATGGGTAACTATGATGTGGATTTTGATGGACGCACCTATTTGGAGGAGCATATTTTCAGGAAAGACTGGTTTTTAGCTGATCATCCGGAAGAAATACAGGCGGAATATAGGCTTTGGCTGCCGATTAGAAAAAAATAATCAAATAATCGCCGGCGGTTATAAGAGGGTGTAACGGCGGTTTTGATTGTCATTTGAAAACCATCGCATGGCAAAGATGCACTCCCTCCATTTTTTGAAAGAAAGATACCGATAAGTCGTTCAATGATTGATGAATTCTGGTATAATATGTGTAAATATTGAAAGTATTATGGAGAACAGCTGTCGCAAGCAAGGAGAAATTTAATGAGTATTGAATTTGGCATGCCTACTTTAATTGAACTGATAGGTTTGGAGGAAAATGCTAAGTTATGTAATGACCTTGGTTTTAGATTTATTGAGTTGAATATGAATTTACCGCAATATCAGGCAGAGAACATGAAAAAAAATATATTTCGAGATATATCGAAGGAGTATGGGATCTATTACACAATCCACCTGGATGAAAATCTAAATATCAGCGATTTTAATCAAGCTGTGACCAAAGCTTATCTGAATACGGTTACACAGTCTTTAATAATCGCTAAAGAATTAGATATTCCAGTTTTGAATATGCACATGAATCGAGGTGTGCATTTCACGCTTCCTGGACAAAAGGTATTTTTGTTTGAAAAATATCGAGATATTTATTTAAAGAACATTCAATATTTCAAAACTATGTGCGAAGCTCTGATTGGCGGAGAAAACATCAATATAGCCATAGAAAATACAGAAGGTTATACCACATTCCAGAAAGAAGCGATTGATATTTTGCTCGAAAGCCCTGTTTTTACTCTTACTTGGGATATTGGGCATTCTCACTCTGCCGGCGATGTTGATGAAAGGTACATTATGCAAAATGAGTGTAAATTAAAACATTTTCATATACACGATGCTAGTGGAAAGCAAAATCACCTGACTCTTGGCACAGGAAATGTTAATTTGCTCGAAAAGCTTGCTATTGCCAAGCGTAATCATTGCAGATGCGTGATTGAAACAAAAACAGTCGCATCGTTGCAGAAGTCATTAGATTGGTTGGCAACCCATTGGAGTAATATACTGATTTAACAAAATTCAAATGTCTAAATATTAATATATGATTGAGGTAATTGAATAAGGAGATGGGATAGAAGTCGTTCAGAATTTAAAGGATAATACGGAACGGCTTTTGTTTTGCAAAGTATACTTGACAATTAATGCAAAGTTTGCTTAATGTGCAAAGCAAACTTTGCATATCGTGTATCTACCTAAAGGAGTGTAAGTATTGTCCAGTTATTTTCTTTTTTATAAATTAATATTACAATGATAATAAGAGTAGCCATAAGTCATATAACAAACAGAACATATGCGATTCTATTCCTATCAAAATCATAAGATGACTTATGACAATCCTATCAATGATTTCAATAAATAATTTTGATTTGAGTGTCAAAAGCCGATTTATAATATTAACTTCATCAATTTGCACAATTTTTGCAATGATAAGTAATAGGAAACAAATTTCATTCGCAACACGCTCCCGCTTGGTTGAAGTACGTAATGGTACATAAGACCACAAAATACGTGGGTCTAAGTACCAACGACTTCAAACAGTTGCTCATTAAAATATTGCTTCCCATTACTTAAGTTTTTTCTTATTTATGCAAATTGACGAAGACTATTTGTTAGGAAGGCTTTTGACACTCATATCAATTTTAAAATATGAAAGAAAATCCTCTCTTAAATCGTATTATAGGTGAAAGGAGGATATAAATGGACAGTATTATTTTAGAAGAAGAGGTGCTAATGGAAAATCAAAGAGCTTACTCTACTGCTGAAATCGAAGATATGGTGAAGCAATATGGGAATATGGTATTTCGCCTTGCATTCGTGAAAATGAAACGAAAAGAAAGTGCGGATGATATTTTTCAGGAGGTTTTTATTAAGCTGATTAAGCTAAGAAGCAGGCTGGATGGTCATGAGCATGAAAAAGCATGGCTGATTAAAACCACTTTGAACTGCTGTAAGGATATCTGGAAATCAGCGTGGGTCAGGCACGTTGTATATGAGCAGTTGGATAGCACAAATGATGACAGCGATACGGTTGAGAAAGATAATCCTGTATATACCCTGGTGTTAAAGCTGCCGGATAAATATCGTGTTATTGTACATCTGTATTATTATGAAGAATTCAGCATTAAGGAAATCAGCGTTATGTTAAAAATGAATGGAAATACGGTTTCAACCAGATTAAAGAGAGCAAGGGAAATTCTCAAAAAAGAGTTGGTAAAGGGAGGTTTTGATTATGAAATTTAGTGATGTGTATAAAAATGAAATGGACAATATTACGGTATCTGAAATAGCGGTAAATAAGGTTGACACATATAGTAAAAAAATGACAGACACAAAAAGCAAGGGTAGCAAAGTAAAATTTATTCGGACCACGGTTGCCGCCGCATGCACTTTAATTCTATTAACAACAGTATATTACAATAGAGATATCATGCAAGCATTTGGACAGTCCGTATTTGGAAGCTTTATTTTTAATATGAAGGGGAAACAGATGCAGATGGGTAAAATTGAGCCGATTAAGTTTAACCTTGATGCCTTTATCGCTGATGAGGATGTGAACGTACTTGTAGATGAAGAAAATAACAAATCCTATTGGAGAGATTATAGCTGCCCGGATGAGATGGAGAAGGAAACAGGTATCATCATGGTAAAAAGTGATTTATTAGAAGGCTCCTTAGGGAAAGAAGGTGTTAGTATCCTCGTTATGCCGAATGGTTATGGACATCTTAATGGTCAGTTTGCTTATGGGAAATATCACGTTAATGTGGATGGGATGTTTACTTATGAAGGTTTCAAACGGGATATATCAGGATATGGCTATGGAACATATAAAGACGATAAGCATGATTTTACCTATGAAGCATCGAACGGGATTACGGTATATTTTTTAAAGAATTCGAATGGTAGGAAGCTGATTTTTCAGGCGGGTAATTTATTATATCAAGTCACTTCGGATGCACCAGTAAAGGATTTGAAGCGGCTGATAGAAACGTTTGAATTTAAGTAATTCTAAAAATCACTGCTTTGCAAAGCTGGCTTTTATCTTTCATTCCCCTCCATTCCTAGATGGCGGTGTATTATCAAGTAAGTATTTACAATAAAACAGGATTATGATATATAATAATAACAGAATGAGGAAATGCAAGTTTACTTGCGATTTCCGAGTGGAGTGCCAAGATCTTGAGTGTTCTTTACTCATAATATAATGAAAGCGTAGTGAGCATATGCAAGTTTACTTGCGATATGCGATCGGAGCCAAAGATCATGAACGTTTTTTGTTCATGATATAATGATAACATGAGATTAGGGGGAATGTTGATGCGATTTAAAATTATTGGCTCCGGTGGATGCGTCAGCACACCGAGACCGACATGCCAATGCAGGGTATGTAAGGAAGCCAGAGAGAAAGGATTTCCGTATGCCAGATGTGGATGCAGTTTGTATGTAGAGGACAGTAATCTCTTAATTGATACGCCGGAAGATATTGTGTATGCACTTAATAATTCTAATGCAAAAGCGGTTGATTATATATTTTACAGTCACATTGATCCGGATCATACAATGGGAATGCGCGTGGTAGAGCAATTGAGACTTGACTGGCTGTCCTACTCTATTGGTAAGAAGTGTAAAAACCCGATTACGGTAGGATCGCTCCCACAGATAATGGAGGATATTCGATGTCAGGAAACGAAATATGGCTCTATGCTTGCATATTATGAAGCTATGAATTTAGTGACAGTACAACCCTTTCAGAACTTGGATATTGGATCAATTCATTTAGAATTGATTCCGGTAGATGAATCGCATCAGGTTGCTATATTTGTCTTTACCGAAAATAATAGAAAAGTGATTTATGCCCCATGCGATGTAAAACCATTTCCGTACAATGCAATATTTCAAGATGCGGATTGCCTGATCATCGGCAATACCATTATAGGTGATGTGTTAAAAGATGGGTTTGCTCTTGAAAAAAGCAACATGTTATGTAAGACGCTTTTTACAATGGATGAGATCATTGAGCTTAAGAAAACATTCCATATTAAGAAGGTAGTAATTACCCATCTGGAAGAGGACTGGGGGAAAACCTACGATGACTATCTCGAGCTACAAAAGGAATATGATGGTATTGAATTTGCACATGATGGATTAGAACTCAGCTTTTAATATATGTATTTTACATAGTATGATATATTATAAATTAAAACGCTTATGAAGCAATGAAATCAACATTCCAACCACCAGTTGACAATACTCCAAGTGTGACTGGTTGTGATGCAACCACGATTTTTGCTACTATGACACTATCGAAAGAAAGGAGTGTCAGTTATGAATATTGCAGACAGAATTCAAAATTTAAGAAAAACGAAAGGTATTTCACAAGAAGAACTTGCAGACAAGGTTGGAGTATCCAGACAAGCTGTGTCTAAATGGGAAGGTGAACAAAGCACACCGGATATTGATAAAATCATTATTATGAGTGATTATTTTGAGGTGACTACAGATTATCTTTTAAAAGGAATCGAACCAAAGAAAGAAGAGCTAGAGAAAAAGCCAGATGCAAGAATTTTTTCAATAGTCGGCACAGCATTTAACTTTATAGGATTAATTGTGTCATTTATGATATGGCATGAGGTACAGGAATCATCTTCTGTGGCGGTCGGACTCATAATTATGGCGATAGGGTGCATGATTTTTGCAGTCGGACAGATCATCGGGGCTAACGAAACAAAGGCAAAAGCAAAGAAGTATTATTGGCTAATTAATCTGTGGGGGTTCGTATTCATTCCTTTATCACTTTGTTTCAATGTGCTGGATGGTTTCTTTGGCGGATATGTAGGTTTCATTGCGCCTTACCCGTTATTGGGAAATTCATTTATCACGTATGGATTATGCTGGTTGGCATACTTCGGAATTTGTACTGTAGGAAGTTTAATTTTGATAAAGAAAGGGAAAGCGTCCAGATGACAGAATATTGGACTTTAATGGATCTCTTAGAAAGGAGTCTTTTGAATGAAGAAATTAGCTGCTATCCTATTATCTCTAATTTTTCTGCTAATCGCTTGTACAAAAAGTTCAACGAAGGTTTCTTTAGATCAGCTGCCTGGCGACTATAATCTTGGTGATGCTAAGGCGGATAACTGTGTCGTCTTTGAAAATAATGATATTACTTATGGTCAGCCGGTTTGGGACGATTTTATTTCGGCAACAGAGAATGGTAAATCAACAACGGTAAGATTGGCATATTACTATACACTAGATGACCCCTCACACTATTCAAAGGAGTATTATGAAGAAATAAAAGATGATTATCCTGCCATTTATCTTAAGGACTTAAGCTTTGATGGGAAAAAATATTTCATTGAGAGCTTTGAAGACGGGCAGCCGATTTCAAAAGAATATAGATACCTATTAAAATATGAAGGTAAGCCTAGCAGCCCCACTGCCTCGTTTTCTAAGTACACTTACTATGTTCTGGTGAATGATAATACCGTTACTTGGGAAGATATTGAACATGGTATGATAAGTTCTCAGTCTGGCGATTGGATCGACCATTCTGTAGTTTATTATGATTTGAAGTTTAAGTAAAAAAAGATAAGGTTAAGCATGGACTTGTACAAGATATGTTACAAAGGGAGGTACCGGGGAATATGTGTGACGAATGCTATAGTGATGAAAATAGAATCACGCCATTACTTAATCCATTGGACTGCTTACAGAGGCATACACAGTATATTTGTGGGACTTGTGGACGTTGTATCTGTATAGAGCATGATGAAAATCGAGGACTGCAAAGATGGAATTTTCCATTTAAATCATTAGAGATTGCAAAATTGTATTTAAGAACTGCTGATTATACAGCGAAAAAATCGTGTGGTATTTATGAAATTACTAGTAGCAAAGGACGAGTATCCTATAAAATTTTTATGGGCATGGAAGATTTAGAATTATTCTTGAAAAAGAATAAGGACAAAACATGTAAGAAAATGGCTCCTGTTTTTACAGTCGAAAAATATAAAGAATATCCAAATACGGAAGTGAGAAAATTGACTTCTATAGAAATTGAAAAATATATTTTAAAGTGATAAATCAAAATCTAGGAGTGCATGGAATGAAAAAAATTATGTGGTCGAGAATTCTATTAGGTATTGGAGCCTTACTATTAGCCTGTTATGTGGGTGGTATTATATATATTTACAATATTTGTGAATATAGTCAGTATGCTTCTGTTGGAGCAGACATTGACGCTCTTATTCATAGTGTATTACTTTTACCCCTAGCCATAATATGCTTGGTATCATCCCTTGTATTAAGAATATTCTACAAAAAATCAAAAAAATAGGTTATGAGCATTAAGGACAAATTTGAATTAGGGAGGGTGAGTATGCCAAAAACAAGAAAGATGTTAAGTGACTGGAATGCACCGTATATTCAGTCGCTTATGAAATTAATTGAAACGCAGAGTAAGGTGACGCTTGCGAGTTGGGCAGTTGACTATTCCGAGCGGGTTATATTACCATTGTGGATCAAGTACTATCCGGATGACCTTCGTCCCAAAAATGCTTTAAATGCCGCCCGTGAGTGGCTATCAGGTACAATCAAACTGCCGCAGGCAAAACCGGTAATCCTCGAGTGTCATGCAGCCGCCCGTGAAGCGAACGGAGTTCCTGTTGCCCAGGCGGCGGCGAGGACAATAGGCCAATGTGCATCGACCATTCATTCAGCACGGCATTGTATCGGGCTTGCCTTTTATGGGGCGCTGGCAGTCGCTTATGACCAGCTAGGGACTAATGCACCGTGGGGACAAATTGAGCAATGCGCTGCCGAAGAGTGCGGACATATGGAAGCTGCCCTTCGTGCCGCTGCCGTGGAGGACGAGCCAAACCCGGCGAAAATTGACTGGAAATGCTGATTAGGACCCATCGGAGGCAGGACATTTCATGTAAAAGCAATTAGAATGATATTATGGACAGTTACACAATGGAAGAATTGGACGAAGCACTCCGAGCCATATCATCTCTAGTTAGCAAGAGCAAAAAGCCCAGGAAAAACTGTGGCAGGGTACTTCTCAGAAGGGAGGAAAAGTTTATGGGTTTTACTACAATTGATGACTATATTGACAGTTTGGATGAGAATGGAAAAGAATGTGTTTGTGACTTTGTCACTTTCATGAAAACAGAATTTCCGAAAATCACACCTAAAATATGCTTTGCAATGCCGATGTGGTGGATAGGTGTAAAAATGTACGATGGTTATGTGGCAATTTCCGCTGCAAAAAAACACTATTCCATACATTTTCACGATGAAAACTATCTTTTAAATATGAAAAAAGTCTTGCCGAATTGTGGTTTTGGAAAGAGATGTATCAATGTTAAGTATGGTGATGAACAATCTATTTTTGTTATCAAACAGAATGTAAAGGACTATTTCAATAGCAAATTATAAGCGTAACCTTTATTAGACATTTTCAAATAGATGGTGCTATGAGTATATTTTAGAATTGTTTCTGTGAAGATAGAAAAGTATGTAATGCGTTAATTCTTGAATTGGAGTATAAGATTTTAAAATGGAGGATACAGCATGATCTATAAGGCAGCAAAAGAGGATTTGAACATATTGGCGGGTTTAGCTATTCTATTGTGGCCAGAGCATACGCTTGACGATTTGAAAAATGAACTTTTTGCTATATTAGATAGCAGTGATGCAGCCTTCTATATTATTAGGAAAGATGGACAGCCAGTTGGATTTGCCCAATGTCAATTACGATATGACTATGTAGAAGGAACAATAAGCAGCCCGGTCGGGTACTTAGAAGGCATTTTTATACGAGAAGAGTATAGAAATAGTGGCTATGCAAGAAGACTACTGCAGAAATGTGAAAAATGGGCATTGGAAAAGGGATGCAAGGAATTTGCCAGCGATTGCGAATTAAGTAATGATACCAGCTTAAAGTTTCATTTGAATGTGGGATTTACAGAAGCAAATCGAATTATTTGCTTTACAAAAAAATTGTAAAAGGAAAAATTATTAAGGACTGCAATATAAGATAGTATGAATATGAAAGTGAAGTAAATAAATATTATATTTAAGGTAAATAAGATGAATTAATTAATCTCAATTGTTATTATGAAAACGGTTTTTATATCAGGGATAAGGGGTTAAATAATTTGGCAGCAACTACTTATGAGTAAATAATATGCTTAATGAGATAAAATAGCTTATAACAAAGGAGAATTCGATGAATAAAAGAACCCCAAAATCAATTATCTGGGACTTAGATGGTACACTTATTGATTCCTATAGTGTTATTGTAAGCAGCTTATACAATACACTAATGGAGAAAGAAATAATGTACAGTACAGATGATATTTTTCATTATGTTAAGGAAAAATCGGTACATCAGTTTATAGAAAAAATTGCTTCAGAATATAATTTTCCTTATAATGAATTAAAAAGTAGGTATTCAGCAATTAGTAAAAATGAGCAAAAAAGTCTTAAACGAATGCCTAATGCAAAGGAAATCCTAGAGCTTCTGGTTCAACAAGGAGTTCAAAATTTTATTTATACGCATAGAGGTCTTTCAACTTTTGAAGTAGTCAAGGATGCCAAAATTATTAATAATTTTAAAGAAATAGTAACAAGCAGTAATGGATTTAAAAGAAAACCGGATCCGGAAGCCCTAATTTATCTGATTGATAAATATTCACTTGACAAAGAGCATACTTTTTATGTCGGAGACAGAACCGTTGATATTGAATGCTCCCGCAATGCGGGAATTATAAGTATATTACTTATAACTAATAATAGCAATATTCAGTATACGGCGGCACCAGATTATGCTATTAATAATTTAATAGAGATTAATAATATTCTAAATTACAAATAGATAATAAGAATCTATAATATTACTTCCGCCTAATAAGGCTGTCCAGAAATTTATAGGGGAACAAAAGTTTACAATGGTCTATGATTACGAAGTAATAAATTCATTAAAATATTAACTATAGAAAGTGTGAAGGAATGGATGATTGGTTTACGATTGAGAGAATAGATCAGGATACCTATGCAATCAGTGAATACAAGCACTGGGAAGAGAGTCATTGCTATCTTCTGAATGGAACATCTAGTAGCCTATTAATTGATACTGGACTTGGTATCGGAAATATCAAGAAGGTAGTTGACAGCCTGACAGATTTACCGGTAAAGGTAGTTACAACACATGTTCATTGGGACCACATTGGTGGTCATAAATATTTTAATAATATCGGGGTTTTTGAAGCCGAAAAAGACTGGTTAACTTCAGATTTCCCCATTCCGTTAAGTATTGTAAAAAAAATTTAATTAAAGAACCTTGCGATTTTCCGGAATATTTTGATGTTGAAAAGTATCAGGTTTTTCAACGGGGAGTTTCTTTCCTTTTACATGAAAACGATGTTATTGATTTAGGAAGTAGAGATGTCAAGGTGATACATACTCCCGGGCACTCGCCCGGTCATATATGTTTTTATGAAGAAAGCAGGGGCTATTTATATACCGGTGACTTAATATATGAAGGGACATTAGATGCATTTTATCCGTCGACGGATCCCTATGAATTTATGAATTCTGTAAAGAAAGTGAAAAATCTAGCCGTAAAAAAAGTGCTGCCGGCACACCATCGTCTGGATATAACTCCGGGCCTAATATTTGATATTGAGGAAGCATTTACAGAGTTATTCAAAGCAGGTAAATTGGCTCAGGGAGATGGAATGTTCTATTTCGGAAAATTTAATATCCATATATAAAATAATGTTTCGCCTTAGTCATGGAATTCTAGGTGGAATCAACTTTTTTGTAATTATGAATGGATCTGAGGAAGAAAACGAAATTGTTTCACAAGTTTTCGGAGAGAACCTATAATTTAACCATCTAGAAAAGCGGAGGATATCTCATGTTTATACAAAATAGTAATTTGACAATTAGAAATGCAACCTCAAAGGATACTTCTATTTTATGCAAATGGTGGAATGATGGAAAGGTTATGGCTCATGCCGGTTTTCCGAATGGATTAGGAATTTCGGAAGAAACATAATTCAACAGTCCGCAGGTGATACAGATGAGACTTATCGACGACTTATAATTGAAGTTGATAATGTACCCCGGAAGCACCTAGAGGTAGTTATGAAGATATTATAAGGCTAAACAGAGAGATGAGAAATATAATATCAAAGTATAATGAAAGCCAATAATTTTTCCCCATGATAATAAATAGTAACTTAGAATGGAACTATCTATGTAACCAGAAGGAGCATATGAATATAAATTCATTGATGGATGCTTACCGTACTTGTTTTCCGGATAAGGCCGAGTGGTTTTCACACTCGGCCTTTTTATATAACTGGATTTAGCCAGTTGATCTTATGCATGTACAAAATAAAAAATCCGTTTCTATATTACATAAGAATTGAATTCCTGGATTTTGCAGGGACATTTTCATAAAATCTCATCTGCCATGAGTGAACTGCTGTAATATGCTGCAATTGAATGGATTGCATTTTAAAAATAATCAGAAAAATAAGGTGTCTGCTGTTCTATAGCATCCTCTAGCATATCCACAGTTTCCGGTCCGCAGGATAGACGCCCGATTTTGTGAAGATAGTCCGGCCGCTTGTATCCAAGCAGCATGGTCGTCAAGGTTTGAATGTCAATTCGATCATTGCTTTTCTTCGATGCACGAAGGACCTCACCTTGACCTGCAGCAGAGATACGTAGTGTAAAAGCTCCCTGATTCCACGATAGCAGCGGATCATCCAACGTAAAGGTCCATTCCCGGTCGGTCGTATCCGGCTTAAAGGGGTACTGGGCGATAAATGGCTTCAAATCGACGATTCGTGCCATGTAATAGGGAGAGATCGTTTCCTTTATTTTAGCGTCCTCCAGCAAAAATGCCAGAGGTTCATCCGTATACGTATGGCCGATGACCTTTGTGATCATAGAAAAATGTGCGCTGATAAAATTCCAAAGTCCGCTGCGTGCCTCTTCGTTAATAAAAATCATATCCTTGATGTGAAAAACCTCATCCGCAATGCGGTAAAGTACATAGCCATCTGGCTGTCCGCTTTCGTTGTAGTATACAGCCGCCGTCATATCATCAGGATCCCACCGCCAATACTCCTGCCATGAGAGATCATTACGCAGCATAGCGCCATGGGTTTGAAGGGCAAATCGTTCGTATGTTTTTTTTACGGTATCGCTATCTACCGGTACACGTTCTATTTCACCGGATACCTGCTTATTTTTGGGCAGTTGAAAATCATGAATCTCATAGGTGATTCGATCAGAAATGATTTCCCATCCTTTTCTACGGTAATAGGGAATGGAATATGGATACAGGAAGGATATGGACTGTCTATGCTCTTTCATGTTTTCCAATGCATGGTATAACAGCTTGTGCATGAGCCCGTGGTTGGTATACTCCGGGTATGTGCCGACGCTGGTAAGTCCCCCCATATCATAGGTCTTGTTGAAAATACGCACCTGGCACGGATAGATGGCTACCTGGGATATGAGCTTGTCCCCGTCAAACCAGCCCCACACATCTGCCTGCTCCAAAACAGGAGATTTCGCACGAATGATTTCATCCTCTTCCCATCCGACTTGATGTAAGTCCCGATCTGTTACCTGGAAGACGTATCGAAGTAGTTGATTGTACTGTTCTAGATGCTCCAAGCCGACTTCCTTTATTTTTAACTGTTTTTTTCTACTCATAGAATTCTCCTCTCTTATAAATTCTCAAATCCTGATGTCTCCAATTATTGTTTTCGTTCACATGTGGTGCTATTCTATGAAAATGCACAAGCAGCAAATTAATATTTCGGATAGAATATCCTTTTGTTTTCGCTCATAGAAATTCGGTTTGCTCCAATTATGAATTTTACGTAGTGTATGAATTCCTTTAAAGATTAAGCGGGCGCTGTTAGCTATTATAGCATATTTACATTATTTATGCTCCCTGGGGAGATTGCTTCGCCTCGGAGCAGTTTCCCGAACGGTTATCCATGACTTACGATCCAGCTCATTGCAGTGCTATAATGTTGTGCATACCAAAATGGATATAGAACAAGTAGTGTAGTTGTAAATTTTGGAGATATATTCATGTTTCTGTAAAATGATTCGACTTTATTTCCATAAGCTGTTATAATATCTCTCAAATACATAAGAAAGGAGCGTTCTCATGGAGCGAATGGACTTCATTAATATCTATACTGATTCATCCGATGGCATGAATAATACTTCGAAACCATATTTTAAAAACAGTACCTATACAATTGTATCCAAAGTGGCATATTTGATCGGCGTACCGTTGCGGATTTTTGAAAATGAACATGAACCGCCAAAACTTGAAATATACTGTGAGCTTGAAAAGAATAAAAGTGCTCGAATTATCCGCAACCTTTGCCGCTTAAGAACGGAGATCGAGTTGAACTTTAAGGCAATTAATAACCGAATGTTGTATGAGTATAAAAATCTTTATTCGCTTCCCGACCTTATATCCATGGAATGTATTGAACAGCTTTCGGCAGACGGGATCTCAATCATCAAATCAAACCATACACTTGCTCAATATATTATTGAAATTAATCAATTGTTATCAAACCGTATAAACAACTGTAGGGAGGTTTTTCCGATATGGATTAATTGGGAATATATCCGTGATTTATTTATTATGCCGGATGGATTCAATGAAGCGGGAGCGGCAGATGCGGCTGCCGTGTATTATGAATATAAACGGTATTACCCTTATCAAGTTTATATAAACTGGCCCCCATCCGATGAAGGGAACATTCTTTATTCCGATAAAAAGTTTGTAATGCTTCTTTACCAATGGCATAATGATGAGTTTAAGGATTTCAGTAAAGTATCAGATGCCGGAGACGCTATCAAGGGTGGGATTTATGATTTTCTGCAGGACAGTGAAAAAACCGTCATTGTCGTTGACTGTGAGAACTCCGATCCGTACAAGCTCTGTGCCACGCTTCGTAATTTAGATTCGAATGCCTTGGATAAAATCGTCAAAATCATTCTATACGATGATGTCCACAGCGCCAGTGCATGGAAAATATTAAGTACCTGTATCAAAACACCAGTCGAGCATATTTTAATCGAACGGGTGAAGCAAAGTAAATCCCTTGTGGATATCCGGCTGACAGGCGGTGCGTTCCGTGAGTTTTATGAGCACAATGTGGACTCCTTCATTATCGTATCCAGTGATTCGGATTATTGGGGGTTAATATCCGCTCTTCCGGAGGCAAGGTTTTTAGTAATGGTGGAGCATGGAAAATGCGGTCCTGACATTAAGAGTGCGCTTGCAAATTCCGGTATATTTTACTGCTATCTGGACGATTTTTATTCGGGGAATGCCAATGACCTGAAGCTGAATGCCTTGATTCGTGAAATTTATCATTACCTGGACAGCTCCTTCCACCTCAATGTAAATGATATGATGGAGGAAGCGTACCGAATCACGCGTGCAGAAATGTCGGATGCTGAGAAGCAGCAGTTCTTTAATAAATACATAAAGCCGATGCACTTAGTAATCGGCAAAGAGGGTAATGTGAGTATTGAGCTGAAAAGTAAGTGATATTTACTCACCTGATCTAAGAAAGCCAACGAAATGCCACTCCATGGAAGGAAAACGGCGGAGATAACCAGAAAGGGGGACTCATCGATAAAGGCAACGGCCATTTTATCATCAAAAATAAGAAGAACGGCCATGCGATTGATATCAGTGACGGCTCTAGGGCAGATGGTGCAGATATTATGCAGGACGATTGCTGTTTTTGACTATATAGTAAACCATGAAAATGAGTTATATTATATTTACGGTGAACCAATCAGTAATTAAGTCTAGCTAAATGATATTGACAATATTTTATGAAAGGAACAACCTTACCGGATGAATACGACAAATTTTAAAACCATTTTATTGGATGCAGATGGTACTTTATTTGATTTTAATGCGTGTGAAAGAAACGCTTTGACGAAGGTATTTGAGAGGTACGGATATCCGCTAAATGATGAAATCAGGAAAACTTATGAAAGCATTAATAAGGATTTATGGAAGCAATATGAGCTTGGCAGGATCGACCGAAATACTGTAATCTATAGTCGGTTTGGAGATTTATTTAAGAAAATCGGCATAGAAGACGATGGAATCGCTTTTGAAGACAGCTATCAGAAGCTTCTTGGGATGCAGCATGAGCTATATGAGGATGCCATTGAGGCAGTGGAGTATCTTTATAAAAAATATAATCTTTATATTGTGACCAATGGAGTGACTGCCACGCAGCTGCAGCGGTTAAAGGATTCGACCCTGGATCGGTATATGAAGGAGATATTTGTCTCAGAGGCAACCGGTTTCCAAAAGCCGATGAAAGAGTTTTTTGATTATTGTTTTAAGAAAATCGGATCCATGGATAGAAGCAGAACGATGATAATCGGAGATTCGCTTACTTCGGATATAAAAGGCGGCAACAATGCCGGAATTAAAACCTGTTGGTACAACCCGGATCACCAAAGGAAGGATATGGATGTCATGATTGATTATGAAATTCATCAACTTAGGGATTTGTATCAAATTCTGTAGATGCTTTGTACGGACAGAGCCGGAGTAATATTTTTACCTTTCTTCCTTGTTACTCCGTTTCTACCGGAAGCGGCACCTCCTCCGTAGCCGTATCGCACTTTATGATTTGTATGGTGAAAAATATCTTCCGCAGCCAGATCGTCTAACGCAGCAGTACCGCGCGCTCTATGCTTCGTCATGTCAGAGCATCATCCTGCGGAACGAAGCGTATTTCGTAATAATATTACCTACTACGATTCGCAATAGTAACAATCATCCTGCAGAATGGGCTCCTCTACGATTCGTTATGTTGTTAGGCAATTATTCTTTAGAAACAATTGAACTCCCGTAGCAGTAGCCTCTTTCATAATCCGTATGGTTAACAATTATCCTCCGGAGTTCGGTTCCTCACATATTCACTTTCAATATAGGAAAAGTTCTTCTTATGAAACTTATCAATTGGCTCGGGACCCCTCATAATATTTCGCTCCACGAGAAGAACACCGTTTTTATCGGTGCGTATTCTCCAATCCACCATCGCTATCTTCCCTTCCGATATTTCAATTCCGGTAATTCCTCTAGTATTGATACAGCAGCCGGAATTGAAGTAAGGGAGTTCGCCGGGCTTCGGAAATTTAGGCCGGTGGGTATGGCCGCAGATGAGCATCATCTTATGCTTCTTGATCCATTTATTAAAATTTCTTTCAATCTTATGCCGTTTATATAGGTTCCTGGCGGGACTGGAAGGATTATGAAAGCCTATGACATGCATATACTTCCAAAAGTATCTTAATAGAAGCTGGGAAAGGAACCAAAATTGATCATTGATCGCATCCCCCTGATGTCCGTGAACCACCAAGATCTCCTGGCCGGTTTTTTTATGCTTTAGTACAACGGATTCTCTTGGGTATAATCCGGTTAAGAGATTGACAACTTCCTGCTTGTATTCATCATAATAATGATAATAGTTTCTGCATACATACCCCTTTCGTTTTAAATAAATATTATGATTGCCATATAATATGACCAGCCTCTTTTTATCGTGGAATTTTTTTAGGTTTGTAAATATATCGCTATGGGCGATTCGAATATATTTGAATTTGGGATATTCCCATAGCTCATCACCGTCCCCTACCTCCACAAAGGTGAATCCGTTGTTATAATACCAATCGAGAGCATGCAGAAAAAGATTCTGGTTTCTGGAAAATTCATCCGATACACTGTCATCCCCTCGGTGGGAGTCACTGAAAAATATAAATTTTGATTGATCATCAAAGGGCAGTACTTTGGCATTGTTATAAGCTTGTGTTAATCTTTGATCTGTAAACATTCTATCACCATTCCATTTTTTTTGAAGCAGATTCCTGCTGTTCCTTCACACTTTCCTAGATTATATAGTATTCTATTTATAGGCAGAAATTATGACAGCAAAATAAGCAGATGGTTTGCTTTTTTAAGGAATGGTTTGCAGCAAATTGAGATTGCCTCCGTTCATGGGATGATGGTAAAATAGTGTTAAAATCATAGCAAGGATAGCAGAATTATAAAACGATGGATGAAAATGAGCGATAATGAAGATAATGATTACTAAAAATATATAAGATAGGTAATTACGGAACAAGCATCTGCTGTATACACAAGAATGGTAATGCCGAAGTTACGTAATCACCGGACGAAAAAATATGCTTAGTAAGGAGTGAAAATTTATCTTGCGGTTTCGGGTGGAGGTAGATAGCATAATGGATTCTGTAAACGAGTATATCGACAGCTATGAGGATGAGAAAAAGGAATGGGTTATTGCATTTGTGACCTTTATGCGAAAGAACTATCCGGATTGGGAGGAAACGATCTCTTACCAGATGCCTACCTATAAATTTCTTGGTCAATATATTGCATTCAACGCGACAAAGACGCATTTTACGCTCCATACGTTAGATTTTGTAATGCTGGATGAGCTGAAAGAGGAACTAACGAATGCAAAATTCGGGAAACGGTGTGTAAAGGTTAAATACAAGGATAAGGATTCTATTCCCATATTATTTGATGCATGCAGAAAGATTGCCGATCGCAGTAAGCCGGAGGATACGAATGATTTTGTAATATGAATTGGAGGAAAAGGTGGGGCGATTGTTTTAATTGAGTTTACGTAGTTTTTTATAGGATGTTAAATAACAAAGGACAATTTGAGGTAGTCAATGAAGAATTTTAAATTAACAATTCAATATGACGGCGGACGCTACAAGGGCTGGCAGCGTCTAGGTAAGGAAGAGAATACGATCCAGGGCAGAATTGAGAAGGTATTACAGGTACTGACCGGGGAGAATATCGAGATCATCGGCTGCAGTAGAACCGATGCCGGAGTTCATGCACTGGCGCAGACCGCTAATTTTAAAACCGGCAGGAGCATATCGGAGAAGGAGATCAAGGATTATTTAAATCGCTATCTCCCGCAGGATATCAGTGTTACCAGGATAGAGCAGGTTCCGGATAATTTTCATGCGCGATATCAAGCCAAAGACAAAACCTATCTTTATAAAATATGGAACCGGGAATATTCCAATCCATTTTTACGAAAATACAGTATGCATATAGCAGAGGAGCTGGATATCGATGCAATGCGCCGTGCTGGCTCCTATTTTCTTGGATCCCATGACTTTACGGCTTTTTCCAATGCCAAGTCAAAGAAAAAGTCCATGGTAAGGGAGCTGTATTCCCTGTCCATGGAAGAAGAGGACGGGTTAATCTGTATCCGGGTAAGAGGAAACGGGTTCCTCTATAACATGGTTCGCTGGATTGTCGGGACCTTAATTGATGTCGGGCTGGGGATACTGGATGCAGACCAGATTCCGGAAATGATAGAGTCGAAGGAAAGAAATAGGACAGGCCGTCTGGCGGATGCGCAGGGACTGTATCTGGAATGCATTGCATATCCTTGTAAGCAGGAAGAGTGATGCCGCAAAATTATTTCAATTGCTGCGGTACGAAATAGCAGATAGCGGCGGTACGGCAGCAGGAAAAACGTAAGAAGGGACGTTTACTTTTACAGTTTTACGGGGTGGGGTAATTATGGTTGAAGTAAGAGAACAAAGGGCTTATGGAAGCATTTTAGGTCACGCAGCATAAGTGCCGGTGCTGCTGGATTAAGAAACTGTAGAGAAAAATGGAACCAAAATGAAGCTGTGTAGTCTAATAAGTGTGCAGTATTTGTTTTACTTCTTATTTATCACCGATATCTTGATTTTTGCGGAAAGGAGGTAACAGCTATTTACACGGTGGCGATAGGAAGAGGAAACAGACAAGTTTAATTTGCAGACATTTAGAAAGGCATGGTAAAGAATATGAAAAAGAATATGGTTTATATTTTAGTGATAGTTTTAGCTTTGGGCGCTTTTACAGGGTGTAAAAAGAAAGCTGGCGATTCGGATAACATCAAAGACAATAATGTGATTTCGCCGGATAACAACGAAACAGACGATGACAAAGAAGATCCGAGTGATGAGATAGAAGACAACGAGGATGCTGCCGAAGGTAATAACGAAAATGACAGCGAGGATGCTACGGAAGACACAGAGAATGGTAATACTGTAGATGTAGAGGACAGCGAGCTTACCGCTATCATCAAGAAGATATATGAAGTGAAGGACCCTGGACTGATGCTGGCGGAAACTGCGGTGGATCTCAGTAACAGTGATTCAGTAAAATATTATACCGGACTTTCGGATGCTTCCAAAATAAAGGAAGCGGTTGCTTCGGAAACAATGATCGGCTCACAGGCATATTCCCTGGTACTGGTTCAGCTAAATGATGAAAAGGATGCCAAAACGGTTGCCGATGAAATGAAAAAAGGAATTGATACCAGAAAGTGGATCTGTGTCGGGGCAGATGACCTTCAGGTTGTAAGTCATGATGATGTAATCATGCTCTTTATGGTTTCTTCCTCCTTAAAGGATAATGTTACCTCAGAGCAAATGGTGGATGCATTCGAGAAAGTCTGTGATAATGGACTGGGTGTCGAATAAAAGAAATCAATAAAGCATTTATAGAATGAATCATATCCTGCTTTCCTGCCGGGCATTCTGCCTGGTAAGGAAGCAAGGAAGTGGTTCTTAGGAGAAATCATGCTGTTTTCAAGTATAACATTTTTATATTATTTTCTTCCTTTGGTTGTTCTCTTCTATTTTATCGTACCAAAAAAATATAGAAATTTGGTACTCCTCTTTTCCTCCCTAATCTTTTATGGATGGGGCGAACCGAAATATATCATTTGGATGGTATTATCCATTGTAGTCCATTATATCCTAGGTATTTTGATTGAAAAATATGCAGGAACGAAGAAAGCGGAATTATGCCTGATAATGTCGATAATCTTCTCAATCGGATTGCTTGGCTATTTTAAGTATACGGATTTCTTTATCTCGAATATCAATAAAGTCACCGGGCTGTCCCTGCCAATGCTTTCGATCGCTCTTCCGGTCGGTATCAGTTTTTATACCTTTCAGATATTAAGTTATACCATTGATGTTTATCGCGGACATACGAAGGCTCAGAAAAGCTTTGTTGCCCTGGCAGCATATGTGGTTCTGTTTCCGCAGCTGATTGCAGGACCGATCGTGCGTTATGCGGACATAGCATCTGCATTGGAGCACCGGACGCACAGCTTTGCAAAATGGAGCACCGGCTTACGCCGCTTTCTGTTTGGACTTGGAAAAAAAGTTCTAATCGCCAATTCTCTCGGCGAACTCAGTGAGATATTTAAAAACACAAATCAAAATACGGTATTGTTCTATTGGATGTATGCTGTCGCTTTCACTCTGCAGATTTATTTTGATTTCAGCGGATACAGCGATATGGCAATCGGATTGGGGAAATTATTCGGATTTGATTTTCAGGAGAATTTTAATTACCCGTATATATCCCACAGTATCACCGAGTTCTGGCGCAGATGGCATATATCGCTTGGCACATGGTTCCGGGATTATCTATACATCCCCTTAGGAGGAAACCGTGTAAAGAAAAGCCGATGGCTGTTTAATATCCTGGTCGTTTGGGTGCTTACCGGCTTTTGGCACGGCGCAGCCTGGAATTTTATTATCTGGGGTATGCTGTATGCCCTCTTACTGATCAACGAAAAGCTATGGCTGGGTAAAGCTTTAGACTACTTGCCGAAGATATTTTCGCATCTCTACGTCCTGCTTTTTGTAGTAATCGGCTTCGTTATATTTGATGCTGCGAGTATGGGAGAGGCAATAGAACGTATCGCTTCCATGTTCGGAAGGGGAAGAATAAAGCTGGTGGATATACAATCGATCTATTACCTGAGAAGCTACGGGCTGCTGTTTATCGTCGCAGTAATTGGCTGTACGCCGCTGCCAAAAAGGTGTCTTGCGCGTATCCGAAGGATTTCCCATATGGATCACGTACTGGCGGTATTAGAGCCGGTTTTTTGCGTGATAATGCTTCTCCTTGCTACGGCATACTTGGTAGATGCTTCCTTTAACCCGTTCCTGTATTTTCGATTCTAAGGAGGACACTTCATGCAGAAACCTTATAAAAATATCATCCCAGTAGCTTTCATAGGAATCATTTGGCTGGTGCTTGCCGTATTTTGCTGGATAAAGCCTTCGGATGAAATATCAAAGAGTGAGAGAAGAAAGTTAGAGCAGCTGCCAAAGCTTACCTCAGATACGTTGCTATCCGGGGAGTTTATGAAGGATTTTGACCATTATACGCAGGATCAGTTTCCGCGCCGTACTGTGTTTCGCAAATTAAAAGCCTATACCAGATTCTATCTGTTTGCGCAGAAGGATAACAACGATATTTACCTGGAAAATGGTTATGCCGCAAAGCTCGAGTATCCGTTAAACGAAAGCTCCATTTTATCGGCAGCGGATAAGTTTCGCTATCTATATGAGAAATATATGAAGGAGCAAAACCTCAAGGTTTATCTTTCGGTCATTCCGGATAAAGGATATTACCTTGCTGCTCCGAATGGTTACCCTTCGATGGATTATGAGAAGCTGTTTAAAATCATGAAAGAGCATACAAAATTCGCTGAATATATCGATATCTCGGATGTTCTCCGGTTGGAGGATTACTACAATACGGACATTCATTGGAGACAGGAAAAACTTCTTCCGGTTGTAGAAAAGCTCGGAGCAGCGATGCATAGTTTAAAAGAGCTTTCCCTTCGGTATGATGTGATTGAGGCAGAGAATCCCTTCTATGGTGTATATTATGGCCAATCCGCCCTTCCTCTGGAACCGGAAAAATTATATTATCTCACCAATGATACCATTCGTGATTGTACGGTTGATAATGTGGAAACGAAGCAGATGACTCCGGTATATGATATGGAGAAAATGAATGGCAGAGACCCTTATGAAGGTTACCTATCGGGCGCCGCTCCTCTGCTTTTTATAGACAATCCCCATGCAGCGAACAAGAAAGAACTGATCGTATTCCGTGATTCCTTTGGCAGCAGCCTGATCCCTTTACTATTGGAAGGATATTCTAAGGTTACCTTGGTTGATATACGTTATATTGCAAGTGACTATTTAGAAAATTTCATCACTTTTGACAATCAGGAGGTACTGTTTTTATATAGTACTCCCGTACTGAACTCATCGATGGTCTTAAAATAGACGAAAGCCGCAAAATTCATTCAACTAATGCCAGATTCTAATAGAATGGAAATATTATTTGACACTGCGAGATAATTACAAATGGAAATGATGTTTGCCGCTGTGAGTTAGTTCCAATAAAATGGAAATATTGTTTGACATTGTGAGCTAATTACATTAAAATGAAAATTAAAGTGGCTGTGGCTTCAGGTTTTATAGCAGCCTCTTGCATAAATTGATAAGGTGGTGAATTAAATGGGAGATAAGAATCCGAAAAAGGCACCGAAGAAGAAAGGCGGAAAGAGTTCAGCACAGGCAACCAACTCGACGAAGAAGTAATGATTGAATATTGGATGAGACATACCAAAATAACGCCGGGAATCTGGATTACATTCCATCGCTGTAAAGCATAGGAAAGTAAGAGGAGTCCCCGGCGTTTTTTGTATATAGAGATTTGATTGATAAAAGCCTTCTTAACAAATCGCCTTCATCAATTTGCACAAATCAAGGTAAAACTTAAGTAATAGGAAACAGTATTTTAATGCGCAACTGTTTGAAGACGTTGGTACTTAGATCACGTATTTTGTGGTCTTATGTACCATTACGCACTTCAATCCAAGTACTGTGTTTTATGCAGTGCTTTGGGAATAACGTGTTGCGAATGAAATTTGTTTCCTATTACTTGTCAACACATAGATTGTGCAAATTGAAGAAGTCGAGTTTATAAATCGGCTTTTGTCGCTCAAATCATATCAATTAAGAGCGCAGGATCTTCGGCGCTCTGGGTGCGCGGAGCATGCTGGCTTCCGGCATGCAGGATCCAAGTAAGGGCTGCAGGTAATATTTGAATGCATCGGTCACATGGTTGCCCTTCGCATTGATAAATTCATTCGGCATCAGTTTGGTCTTTCCTGCGACCTCTTTCAAGTCGGTAAGCTTATAATCTACCGAGTAAAAGCCGGTTCGGTGAATGGTAATGGAGCCGTCGATATTATGCCAGATGGCAAATTGGGCAGCCTTTTCCCCGACCTCTCTGGCTTCATGCTGATCAACATCGGAAACACAACCCATAAAGGATCGCTGTAGATACCCTAAAGTATCCGAACGAACTCTCTGAATGTTCAATTTTTGTTTGATCTGCTGGGCAAGTATCTCGCCTAAGGCACCCGTACCGGATAGCTGGATATTGCCATGGGCATCCTTCTCGCTTTCTACTAATTTTGTAATGATGGGAACCCCATTCTCATCCTGAACACCTTCGGAGATTGCTACGATACAGCGGCCGTATTGATCATAGACATCCTTTACATCCTTTAGAAATTGCTCCAGGATGAATGGTCTCTCCGGGAGGTAAATCAGATGGGGGCCATCATCGGGATATTTCTGAGCAATGGAGGCAGCCGCAGTCAGAAAACCGGCATGGCGTCCCATTACAACACCGATATGTACTCCCGGAAGGGCGCGGTTATCTAGGTTAAGACCGATAAAAGCCTGTGCCACAAATTTTGCCGCGGATGGGTACCCAGGTGTATGGTCATTCATCATCAGGTCGTTATCAATTGTTTTCGGAATATGAATTGCACGAAATTCATATCCGGTTGATTCTGCCTGCTGATTAACGATTCGGACGGTATCCGCGGAATCATTGCCGCCGATGTAGAAAAAATAACGAACATTATGTGCTTTAAATACGTTAAAGATTTCCTCGCAATAAGCCTTGTCGGGCTTGTCCCTGGTAGAATATAACGCAGAGGAGGGGGTAATGGCAACCTGCTCCAAATTATGCGTTGTTTCCTGAGTCAAATCAAGAAAATCCTCATGAATAATACCGGAAACCCCGTTAACAGCACCGTAAACCTTTGTGATCTGCGGAAATTTTCTGGATTCAAGAACAACTCCCACAAGAGATTGGTTAATCACTGCGGTAGGGCCTCCGCCTTGTGCTACAACTACTTTTCCTTCAAGTTTCATACCTTTGTACACTCCTTTACGATAATATAAAGAAATCAATTGGTTCGGCAGGCTGCGAAACAAAAGCCTGTCCATTTCTTTTGCATTGCTTATCAGGTACATGAATGAAAGCCATCTCATAGCCGACCAGTAGTAATTGCGTGCATCTGAATAAGTTTTATCCTAGAGTGGGTATTCGTAACATCAAGTGCAGTCTCTGAGATTTATTGTACCATAGATTGGTATAATATGTAATGACTACATTTTAAAACCATTAGAAATTATAAATAATATGTGAGATTTGATTGAAAGGTGGAAAAAAAGAAGCTATAATTGATAATCAATTAGATGATTGGAAAACTTCGGTAGTGTAGTTATTATATATCTGCTTTAGATACAAGTACTTCAACTAGAGGACTACCTAATTTGGGAACTTGAATGTAGGGAGAAAATGAAAGATTTAAAAAATCTTTCACTCAGCAAGTTTGTGTCTGCGCTGTATCCACAAACTTTAATGTTCAAAAAGCAGCGCAGAAATGAGGAGAAATCATAATGAAAAGCGCAAAGATAAAACTAATCGGAGCTATGCTGATCTTCGGCAGTATTGGGGTGTTTGTCCGAAGAATTCCCCTATCCTCCGGACAGCTGGCAATGGCGAGAGGAATCATAGGAAGTGTATCTTTATTACTGGCAGGTCATTTGATTAAACAGAAATTATCGAGACAAGCCATTCGGCGTAACCTGCTGCTTCTGATTGCTTCCGGTGCTGCAATCGGATTTCACTGGATGCTGCTATTTGAAGCATATCAATATACAACAATACCAAAAGCAACCTTAAGCTATTACTTTGCTCCGGTATTTGTCATGTTTCTATCCCCATTTGTGCTTAAGGAACGGCTGACATTAAAGAAAATTATCGGGATCAGCGCAGCGGTCGCTGGGATGTTCCTTATTACGGGAATCGGAGGAGGCTCCGGGAAATCAGACTTAGCCGGGATCGGATATGGTCTGTCGGCAGCGGTACTGTATGCCTTTGTTGTTTTGACAAATAAATTCCTCCAAGGCTTATCCGGGTTGGAAACTACTATCGTGCAGATCAGTATCGCGTCGATTGTTTTGCTCCCCTATCTATTACTGACCGAAGAGCTGCAGTATTCCTCTTTGGATGGTGTAGAGGTACTTCTGTTATTTATCGTCGGTATAATCCATACCGGTCTGGCGTACCTGTTGTATTTTACTTCCCTACAGGACCTTAGTGGACAGACCATCTCGGTATTTAGCTATATTGATCCTATCTTTGCAATCCTGCTATCGACGATTTTCCTTGGAGAGCCGATGTCCGTAGTGCAGATACTCGGTGGCGCTCTTATTCTTGGCGGAACTTTTATCAGTGAGATCAGGGGGCCTGAAAATGTACCAGAGTCAGCGAAATAAAATTTGTGGAGGGCGCTATTGATTGGAAAGAAACAATCAAAATGCTACAAAAAAATTAGAAAATAGGGTAAAAATGAATTGGGAAAGGCAGAAATAGATTAGGATAAGCAGAAAACAAATTTGATTTTAATTAATTTGGCATAAATATGTATAAATTATCTATAATTGTGCCATTATTTAGATAAGATTGATTTGAGTGTCAAATCCCTCATGCGTTTGCCGCACCACTATGAATGAAAACTGGTTACTGACACTTTTTGGTTTATTAGTTACTTTATTTTGGTTATAATCAATACCATACAGTAGTGAGATCGAAGCTTTATTGA
>SVEA01000180.1 GCA_015057615.1 Lachnospiraceae bacterium
AACGAAATCGGTATGCTGTCCTGGGTAAGTAACCGTCCGGATCTGACCGATCATGTGATCCGGCAATTCGGCAATTGGCTGAAGGAACATTATAACGCAGATTTATTAAGGAAGCGTTACCCGATCTCCCTTATGGATGAACTGCCCTCCTTAATCCGCTCTCCCAAAGGGGCGCTGGAGATAACCCTGCATCATGATCTGGGGGTATTTATGAGGCAGCGATTTAAAAAGTATGTGTATCTCTTAAGAGAGTACGCCAGAGAATTCGGTGTCGTAGATGTCCTATACTTTGTTAACATACATGGTACCGGGGGAGGCAGAGGCTTTACCTACCCGATCGGAGTCAGCCAGCTGATCGAAACCTACGACGAACCGGATGACCTATTAAATGGAAGCGACGTATATTTCGGTGATTTTAAAACCCATAATTTTCAGGATATGTATCTGTGCAACAGCATTACAGATTGCACGAACCATCACGGAAAGCCGCTGTCTACACTGGAATTTAATCTGGGGGATTCTAACTTCGGGGATAGTTTCAGCGGACGGGATATGGCAAGTAGCAATGACTTTAAGATCCGTCTTCATATTGCCCAGGGGAATAAATTCTTAAATGATTACCTCTTCTGCGGCGGTACCAACTACCGTTTCCCGGATTCTTTAAATGACGGGAATGACCGGATTGCTACAACCGGGGAAACCCATGGTTTTGCGGCACCGATCGGTCCGACGGGAATCAAAAGCTACACCTACCCCAGAATGAAGCGGGTAATCCGGCAGTTTATGGCTCTTTCCGACAAGCACGCTTCCTGCTTTATTAATTATGACCCGGTCTATTATGGGTTCATACCAGATTATTATATGACAGAGTATATCTATGAGCAGGCAGAAAAGTGCCGTGAAAAATATAACAACCTGCAGGAAAACCGCAATATCGCATGGGAAAGCTCAGTTCGCGCTGCCCTACTGATGGGGACGAAGTTGAATACGATCGATGTGCAGAACTGCGATCCGGGCTCCGGTGTAAAGGGATTAATTATCTCCTCCGCTGCCTATATGGCAGAAAGCCTGCAAAAAAGATTGGCAGATTATGTAGCAAACGGCGGATCCCTCCTGCTGCAGGGACAGCTTCCGCGCTATAACGAATTAGGGGAAGCCTGCACCCTGCTTGCAGAAAGCATCGGTGCTGTTCATCAAACCAAGGCAAAGCCCACGATGCGGCACCAGCTTTCCATTGTTCCGGAAGGACCTGTCGGAGATTTTCCAGAATTCAATGCAGACTATTATGAAACCTATACCGTAGAGGATGCACAAACCTTACTCACCGTATATGGTTCGAATGAGGTATGCGGCTTCTATAAGCCGGTCGGATCCGGAAGAGTTGTCGTACTCGCCACCTCCGTCCGCTGTAATTTAGCCTTTTTTGAATGTATCTGGAGGCTGCTGGACATAAAAAGATCCCTCAGCCACGATATCACGACTCCCGGCGTCGGTGTGTTTATGACAGAAACGGTCAATACTGCTAACGAGCGGTTTCTCTACCTAATTAATATGGATGATATCGACAAAGACTTTCATGTCTACCGCTATGGGAAGCCACTCTATGACCGTGCCATCCACCTGCCGGCAAACGATGCCTTAACGCTTCCGCAAAATGTCCACTTGGATCCGGCGACCGTGGTATCCTCAACCGTGGAATTAATGAAGGTCGAGAAGAAATCCCTGCATTTTAGGAATACGGAAAAATTCAGTACCATACTTTTGCAGACCGAGCTGGGAATCGTTGCGGATCCTTACTTTAAAATAACCAGAAAGGGCGAATTCGTCAAAATTAATTCCGATAATCGTTTATTAGAGGATGAAATTTTTATCAATTTTGTTTAAAATAATATGATGTGATTTGAAACCTATTTCATTCGCAACACATTGTTTCCAAAGTGCTGCATAAAACGCAGCGCAAAGCATTGCAAAAAATGCAATACTTGGATTGAAGTACGTAGTGGTACATAAGACCGCAAAGCACGTGGTCCTAAATACCAACGACTTCAAACCGTTGCGCATTAAAATACGTTTCAAATTATTCCAGTTTTTCTTTGCTTTGCGCAAATTGAAGAAAGCTATTGTTAGGAAGAGCTTTTGGCACTCAAGTAATCCATGCAGGACGGAACAAATCGTAAATTGATAAGGAGATCACAATGAAAACAATAAATGATGTTGCTGAAATGGCAGGCGTATCCGTCGCCACCGTTTCAAAAGTATTTAACGGAAGAAAAGGGGTCAGCGAGGAGACACGCCAGCGCGTAATAAGAATTGCGGAGGAATTGGACTATTTTCCAAATCATTCTGCTTCCCAATTGGCACGCGGTATTACGGAAACCATCGGCGTGGTTTTCTCTATGCTGGATAGTAAGACCATTCAGGACGAATACCTGATCCGCATGATCAATGGTATCTTTAATAATGCAGAATCTCTCGGATATCGAATTTTAGTCTTTACGACGAATACGGTAGAACATAACAATCAAAATTTCGTTCAATTCTGCCGTTCCAATAATCTGGCAGGGCTTATCATCCATGGACTTGACCAGGATGATCCGCAGCTGGATAAACTGATCAACAGCGAAGTGCCCTGTGTATTTATCGATATCGATTTATCCGGTAAAAAGACAACCAACATTTCCGTTGACAATGTCAATGCCTGCATTGAAGTCGTAAATATTTTAGCCGGACTTAATCACCAAAATATCGCATTCGTTTCAGGAAACCTGCATTCCTCCGTTGCTCAGAACCGTTTGATCGGTTACAAAAAGGGAATGAACGCGAAGGGTCTGCCCCTGCATATTATCGAATGCGATTATTCCAAAGAATATGCTTATACACTCAGTAAGAATTATCTGCTGTACCACCCGGAAATTACCGCCTTTTTCTGTGCCTCCGACCTTATGGCAGTCGGCGTTATGGATGCCTGTATGGAATTAGGGTATCGCGTGCCGGAGGATATTTCCATCATCGGCTTTGATAACCTAAGCTTCACACAGCACATCAAGCCCAAGCTGTCCACTGTCGCACAGAATTTCTATGAAATCGGAAATCAGGCGGTCAATCTGCTCGTGGATATAGCAAAAGGAAAAAAAGTTGAAAATCATAACTATGTTCCTTATCATATCGAAATGCGACAATCCACTTTAAGGAATCATAGAACCTAGGAGGCTCACATGTTTTTACAAACCAACAACACCCGATTAGAAGTGCTTGCTACCGGTGATATACGAAGTTTATCCATACAGGATCTATATATTAACCAACTCTTTCCTAATCATGTTGATACGATGGCACATAATATATTTTTACGAATCAAAGAAGATTCTAATTACAAAGTCTATCCGCTCGTTGGTAAGGCTTCGGGCAGCCGATTTGCTGTTATTAATAGCACCAATCAATTAGTTTACAAAGGATCGGCAGAGGATATTTCATATAAAGTAGTCTACACCCTGGCAGAGGATAAATGGTATATTGACCTTCAATTGACCCCTTCCTCATCCGGGCAGGCAAAAACCATTGATTTAATCTACGGGCAGGATATCGGACTCGCAGGATTTGGTCATATCCAGGGCAACGAAGCCTACAATTCCCAATACATTGACCATAAAGTGTTTGATACGGAACTGGGATATGTTGTCTGCTCCAGGCAGAATCAATGGCAGGATCCGGAGCAAAACGGTTTCCCGATGATGCAGCAAGGCTCCTTCCAACGGATTCGCTCCTTCTCAACAGACGGATATCCGTTCTACGGTCTGACCTATAAGATCGACGGTAAGATCGGCGCTCTAAAGGAGGAAACCTTAGGCAACCGGGTCTACCAGTATGAATACGCTTATACTGCACTCCAGACCGAAGAAAGCAAACTCACAAAGGAAAGTCATTTCACCTTTTACGGGATTGCAAACCAGAGTATCAAAACAGAGATCAAGGCTC
>SVEA01000181.1 GCA_015057615.1 Lachnospiraceae bacterium
GGGGGATTGTTGCGTCTTTTTGCTAACAAAGAGACGTTTTCATAATAAAAGCCTTCTTAACAAATCGTCTTATCAATTTGCACAAATCAAGGTAAAAATTAAGTAATAGGAAACCATATTTTAATGCTCAACTGTCTGAAGTCGTTGATACTTAGATCACGTATTTTGTGGTTTTACGTACCGTTACGTACCTCATTCCAAGTATTACGTTTTGTGCAATGCTTTGCGCTGCGTTTTATGCAGCACTTTGGAAGCAATGTGTTGCGAATAAAATTTGTTCATATTACTTGGCAATACATAAATTGTGCAAGTTGACGAAGTTGGTTTATAAATCAGCTTTTGACGCCTCAATCATCTTCTTCCATTTTCACAATGCAATATCCCTTTCGTTATCTGCTTATATTTCATCCCATCGCCAGTCATTGTAATAGCTTTGACAAATTTCCCTGATATACGATACGCAGTTCATGTAGCGCACGGGTAATTGCAACATACAAAAGCTTTGCATCCTCATCGCTTGCCCGATAGCTTACTTCGTCCGGGTTCCATAGAAGGACCGCATCAAACTCCAGCCCTTTGGTCATATGGATTGGGAGCACCATAATTCCGCTCGTAAAGGTCATTTCCTCCATCGCCTTTTCCGGCAGTTCAACCGTAACATAGGGTTTTAACAGCGACTGAACCTTTCTCGTCTCTTCCACCGTCCGGCAGATTATAGCAATGGTATCATAGCCTTCCTTTTGTATATCTTTCATAATTTTGACGGTATCCTGCACCATATGCTTCTCATTTTCACATTGAATAATTTCCACTTCTTTGCCGTGCCGTATAATCGGTTCAATATCATACGTCTTAAAGCTGCATTTCTTCAAAACCCTGCCGGCAAACTCTGAAATTTCTACGGTGTTTCGATAGCTCTTCGCCAGAAGATAGAATTTATCCTTCTCCGGAAGGAACACTTCCTTTCGCAAGGCTTCCCAATCGTTCATACCGGTATCATAATAGATATTCTGCGTAACATCACCCATTATCGTGAAGGTACTCTTCGGAAATAGACGTTTTAATATATGGAATATCACCACACCAAAGTCCTGCGCCTCATCAATAACGATATGGCTGACAAACTCAAAATCCTTTGTTTTCTTCATTCGTTTCTTTATCAAGGTCAGCATTGCCAAATCGTATAGATCAATATTTTTGTTATCCAATTCGCGCATTAAGAGTAGAATTGCTTCCGAAGATATGACCGGTATCTTTTCTTTGCAATAATACTCCCTATTAAAAATCAAATCCTGTAAAAATCCATAATAAATCTCCATTAAGTTGATCTTGCGGCTGCGGCTGCCAAAATAATTCTTAAACTTCTTAACTTCCTCACGAATCATTTCTTTCTTACGCTCCTGCTCTTCATTTATCGATGTTATCTTATAGCTCAGCCGTTTATTAAGATTATCGATCTTCTCCTGCATCGGCATTTCTTGAAAGAAATTTATAAAATATAGCATCTCCTCCTGTGAAAATACAACTTCCTTTTCATAAATAACATCCTCTTTCACTACAGCATTCCGTTCGTATCGTTTTAGAAAATGCTCCAACGCCCGGGAAAAATGCAGGGAGCCTTTCCATCTTTGCAGCTCCATCCTTTCCTGTAATTGCTCCGGGGAAGGCAGCTTTTGAAAGCTGTCACAGAGGGTATATTTGTCTTTCCTTGATCGAAAATCCGTATCCAAAAGGGATAGGAAGAACTCCTCCATCGTCATCTGATTAATGTTATATACATCGAGATTCGGAAGTACGCCAGTGATATAATTTAAGAGCATCCGATTGCTGCCAATGATATAGAACTCATCCGGGCGGAATTTATCCTTGTAGTTATAGAGAATATAGGAGATTCGGTGCATCGCCACGGTGGTTTTACCGCTGCCCGCAACCCCCTGCACAATGACGGAATGCCAGGGTGTATCACGGATAATTTCATTCTGCTCCTTCTGAATCGTAGCAATAATTTCGCCTAAGACCACTTCCTTATTCTTACTTAGGTACTTTGTTAAGAATTCATCATTTGCAACGACATCCGAATCATAGAAATCAATCAATCTGCCTTCGGAAATCTCATAAGTCCTTTTTAAATCAAGGCGGATTCCCACTTTTTCTTCAAAGGGGGTATGATAGAAGGTATCGCCGATATCACTCTCATAATAAACACTGGATATGGGGGCACGCCAATCAATGATGATATTTTCCTTCTTGCGGCGAATTCCCTTTTTCCCAATATATAGGCAGGTTTCTTCGGAATCTCCCGCTTCCAGATAATCAATTCTGCCAAAATAGGGTTTCTTCAAGGCTGCAACATTTTTATTCAGTACCCATTCTAATCTTGATTTCAGATCCAGACCGACCACAAGATCATTATGCAGCTCCGGATTGTCGGAGCGGTAATTATCATACATCTCTTTGGTCTCGATCCCCATTTCATGAAGCTGAATGGTATATTCCTCTATATTTTCCCGAATTGATGCAGCGCAATGCTGCAGGTGCTTCTCCTCCTTTTCCTGTTCCATGATGGTGGAATTATCCGGTTTCCTATCTGCTTTACTCTCTTGCATAGCTACCTCCTCGATATGTCAAACTACTTGATATGAGTGTCGAAAGCTTTCTCAACAAATCGTCTTCATCAATTGCACAAGTCAAAGAAAAATCAAGTGATTTGAAGCGTATTTTAATTCGCAGCTGTTTGAAGTCGTTGGTACTTAGACCCACGTGTTTTGTGGTCTTATGTACCATTACGTACTTCAATCCAAGGATTGCGTTTTTTGCAATGCTTTGGGAATAACGTGTTGCGAATGAAATATGCTTCAAATTACTCATCAATATATAAATTGTGCATTTTTATGAAGTTAATATTATAAATCGGCTTTCAACACTCAAATCAATATATATGCTTAAATAACCGTTCGATATCATCTTATAGCATTTTAAAAAAATTACTAGACTTTTTCTTATGGATGTGTTATGATGCATAATGAAGTTTGCGAAAAAATAAAAATTTCGCTTTACTTATTCGAAACGAGTTTTAGCTGTCAGAAATATCTGACAGCTTTTTTTATTGAATAGGAAGGTTCGTCCTATGAGGTAAAAATGCTCCATACGAACATAGTTCACATTGGGATGACGCACTCGGACGTATTGTATCTTGCCAGAGATGCTGGCCGCACTCGGCGCTAGAGTTTCGCTAGCGAAACTCTTTCTTGTGCATCGTACAAGATTTATACGATGTACCATATTCGGCGCACTCTATTTTAATCGCATCCTGCGCGGTTTCTACGAATCCTGGAGTTGTTGATTCTACGCAGGCGCAAACGCTTTGTCACGATCCCGTAGATTTATAATGCCTGACACCAAATCTCCAGATGAAATAGGTTGGTATTGCAAAGGCACAAGATGCCACAGGCAAAAGCATATAAAGTTTGTTCGTGGTTCTTCCCGTCAGATAAAGGAATGGGTAGTATTGAAATAATGCATAGGGCACAAAATAGGTGCAGAATTTTAACACTCCTTTCCCATAGATATCCAATGGGTACATTCCAAATTCTCTGCCCCCATCAGTTAGAATATTCATAAACTCCAGCCCTTCCAAAGTAAAGAAGCAGATACTCGCATAGATAACAAAGAGAGAGCCAAAGACTACACTTCCTCCGATGATCATCAGGACTAAAGTAATCGCTTTATCTGGGCTCCATGTGATGTTGGTTGTTGTCACCGCATAGAACAAAATAATGATTGCCTGAAGCAGCCTGCCGATTCGGGACAATTCAATCTTACCAGCAAGTACAAGAAATATCTCATTCCTCGGTCTAAGTAGAATGCGGTCAAATTCACCATTGGCAATCGTTCCAGCAAATTGATCAAAACCTCTTACAAAGGTTTCCGCAATCGTAAATCCCATAAGAACGATAGAAAAGCACAGCAATACTTCACTGAATTCATAGCCCTGCAGCCGATGAAATCTCTGGAACATAAAATATATCCCAAGAAACACATTAAAGGATATTAAGAACTGTCCCAGCGTTGTTAGCAGAAATGATACCTTATGCTGCATCAGGCTTTTTATATGAATCGCTAAAAAACGTAGATATAATTTCATATTAATATCCATACCTTTCTTCCCGTGTGAAAGATTTATCTTTCACACTAACGTGCATAATGCCGCTTTGCGGCATCTCAAAGACCCGGAAGAACAAGGAGTGAGCATCTATATGCGAACTTCGCAGTTCTTCCCGTGTGAAAGATTTTTCTTTCACACTACCCTCCCTGAACCACAGCCTTCTTTAATGCTTTCCCCATGAATAATTTTCCGAAAAAAATCAATATCACGACCCAGAATAATTGCAGACCAAACCGATAATAGATCTCTCCACCAACGATATCACCGGAATAGATTCGTAAGGGAACATTCTGCATCGAAGCAAAGGGCAGAAGCTCTAGGACACGGCGAATGTTATCCGGCAGAAACGGCAGCGGTATAACTGAACCGGATAAAAACTCCACCGCAGATACTGCTGCCAGCTTTACACCGGTCGGCGAAAGCGTGAAAAAGGTTGCAATATAGACAAACATACTAAATGCTACGACGATCAGATACCCTAAGATCATCGTTATCAGAAACCAGAATGCGGCGCTTAAATTCACCGGCAGCCTCATTCCATAGGGATCGGGCAAAAAAGCTGCTATGATCAGAATAGGAAAACATCGCAGTAACGCCTTGGATAACCGGTTTGCCATATTTCTGGTGAACCACATATCATATAAATTGATGGGACGACAGATTTCATAAGCAATTCCGCCGTCCATAATAAGCCGAAAGATATCATTTTCAAAAAACCAGGTCATAAATAAAGCCAGAAATGCCTGCTGCAGCCACATATAAGAGGATAACGCCTGAAAGCTCATGGGAAATGCTTCCGGATCCGCTGCATAGAAAGCTTTATACATTAAGATCAGCAGTGTACCCCAGGCGAACTGTGTTGCAATCCCTGCAAGTGCTGCTGCCCTGTATTGCAAACCTGCAATAAACCGCATACGAAAGAAGGAGATATATTTCTTCATTCCAATTTCCTTTCTTCTTTATTTTTTATTATAATGATTGCGAATCTTTGCTATTTGTATCTAATGTGTTAATACTGTTCTCTTATTCCGCCAGCATTATATCTTATATTCCTGGTAGAGTCCTGCCACGATCTCATCAATTGACGGACCTCCCACCGAGATGTCCCTTACTTCCACCTGCTCCGAGATAGCAGAAATAGCCTCCGATACTGTAACCCGGCTTACATCCACCGAAAAGACCGCTTGCTGCTCTTCGTCCTTCATAATTTGTAAGCCTTCCGCCGTCTGGATTCCCTTTCCCTTGTATTCCACCGTCAACCGCTTGCTATTGCAATGCTGCCGTTTGATTTCGTCCAGCTGACCGTCCATTAGAATTTTCCCCTTACCGATCAGAAGAATACGGTTTGTCAGCGTTTCGATATCCTGCATATCATGCGTGGTCAGGATCACTGTTGTATTATGCTTCTTATTGTGCTCGAGGATAAAATCCCGCACTGCTAATTTTGATACCGCATCCAGACCAATCGTTGGTTCATCCAAAAATAAGATTTTTGGGCTATGTAAAAGAGAGGCAGCAATTTCACATCGCATCCTCTGCCCTAAGGATAACTGTCTGGCAGGTGTCCGAATGATCTGTTCCAAATTCAGTAAGGTCACCAATTCATCCAGGTTGTTACGGTAGGTCACGCCTGGTATACGATAAATATCCCGTAACAATTCAAAGGAATCAATCACCGGCACGTCCCACCACAATTGAGAGCGCTGCCCGAAGACGACTCCGATATCCTTTACATGTTCAATTCTTTCTTTCCATGGAACTTTTCCGTTGATGATGCAGGAGCCTGAATCCGGTGTTAATATACCGCTTAACACCTTAATCGTACTGCTCTTACCTGCACCGTTTGGTCCGATATACCCGACCATTTCCCCATCCGCTATGGTAAAGGAGATGTCGTCGAGTGCTTTGATGCATTCGTATTGCTTATGAAATAAAGCTTTAAATGCCTCAGAAAAACCGGCATTGCGCCGGCTGACCTGAAAGGTTTTTGAGATGTGTTTTACTTGAATCATATTATTTTCCTCCTGGTAGTTATATAAAAATATCTTGCCAAGTAATAATGTACCCCTATCGATACATAGACAGTAAAGCTTCCTTTGCTGTAAACGAAAGTAAACTATACCACTTTTTGTGTGATTAGTCAATCAAACAATTAACATTTTTTATAAAAAGGTCGTTTCACCCATAGAAAAACCACACCAAACCGAAACTCAAACCGTTCCACCGATTTTCTTTTCATTTGATGTGGTTGATAATGCGAAGGATCGCATCATTCCAATAATTTTCCTTTGTTTTTCCGCTTACCATATTCCTCCGGGGTCAGATTGTAAGCCCCCAGCTTCATAACTCCATTGTTATATTTTAGAATACTAATGCAGGTATTTTTTAAGATAATTCTTTTGGATGTAATTTTTCCTCCGGTATATTGATCTAATATAGCACGAATGGAGGCTCCATGGGATACCAGAATAATATTCTCATCATAGAACATCCTGGCATATTTCATGATTCCTCTCTGCATACGTTTACATATAACTTCATAAGGTTCTTTATTATCCACCTGCCCGGACGCCAGGAAGGCTTTTCTTTCCTGGGGAGTCATTCCTGAGATTTTATTAAAATCCCGTTCGATCAAATCTTCTTCCACAATAACTTTTTCAGTGCCTACAACCTCTGCAATCACTTCAGCCGTCTTTTTAGCTCGCATCAGCGGGCTGGTAATTACCGCTGCATAATGCTCTCCCTTCAATGCTTGTCCACAGTTTAGAGCCTGCTTTATTCCGGTTTCATTCAGCGGAATATCCTCTCTTCCCTGAAATCTGCCCTGCTTATTCCAATCGGTTTCCCCGTGCCGTATCAAAAATAATTTCATAGGTACTCTCCAGTTTCCTTGCTTCGTATTTTACTTCATAGTACCATACTCTTTAAAAAATGCAAGGAACGAATTGGAAGAAAATAAGCATAGATTTCCACTGCTTGTGCAGTTTTCTCTATGCTTATCCACATTTATAACGCAAAATATGATTTCATCAATTTGCACAATTTATATATGGATGAGTAATAGGAAACATATTACATTCGCAACACGTAGTTCCGCAAAGCATTGCAAAAAACGCGATCGTTGGATTGAAGTACCTAATGGTACATAAGACCACAAAATACGCGGGTCTATATAAACGACTTCAAATAGTTGCTTATTAAAATATTGCTTTCTATTACTTAAGTTTTTGTTGATTCATGCAAATTGATGAAGACTATTAACTTCGTTGATCGCGGCTGCCGATCCGTTAATTACTTACGGAAACGGCCTTTCCATTGTGCTCAAAGATCTCCTTTACCTTTTGCAGCAGCTTGGCACTCGGTTCCTTCGTATCCGCCAGCTTATAATCGTATCCAAGCTCTTTCCATTTATACTCGCCCATCTTATGGAAGCCGAGGAGCTCGATCTTAGCTACATTCGGATAATGATCCAAATGCGCAGACAACTCTTCTACCTTATCCAGATGATCGGAAAGTCCCGGAATCAATACATACCGAACCCAGGTAGGAATGCTCTTTTCTCTAAGATAATCCAAGAGTTTTAAGGTTGGTGAAAGGGAAACTCCGGTTACTGCTTTATAAACTGCAGGGTCATAATTTTTTATATCCAGGAGGACCAGATCCGTATAATTAAGTACCTCCTGTACCCAGTGATTCCATACAAATCCTGAGGTATCTACCGCAATCGAGATTCCTTCCTTCTTAATCAACTTACACACTTCCAGAAGAAACTCCGCCTGTAAGAAAGGCTCTCCGCCGGTAAAGGTAACGCCGCCGCCGGAGAAATCCATATATGCCTTATATTTTAGAACTTCTTCTGCCAGCTGCTCCGGCGTATATTCGATACCTTGATTTACTTCCCAAGTATCCGGGTTGTGGCAAAACCAGCACCTTAGCGGGCATCCCTGCAGGAATACAACAAATCGGATACCCGGCCCGTCCACTGTTCCCAAGCTCTCCAAGGAGTGAATTCGTCCCATTTTACTCATTCTAATATCCATGCCTTTCTTCGCAACCTGCAAACTTTGGACCGCAGGCTTAAATTTGCGTGTGAAAGTTTTATCTTTCACACTATCACCAGTCTTTCAAGGCTAATTATTTCAAAGGCACCAGCAAAATGCTTTCTATTTATCTCTCATGGAAGGTTCTATGGATAACATCCAACTGCTGCTCACGATTTAATTTGACAAAGTTGACAGCATAGCCGGAAACCCGAATCGTAAGCTGAGGATATTTCTCCGGATGCTCCATAGCATCCATTAAGGTTTCCCGATCGAATACATTGACATTGATGTGATGACCGTTGCTGTGGAAATATCCATCCAATAGACCTACCAGGTTCCCTACTCTCTCCTCTTTGCTCTTGCCTAAAGCCTTCGGTACAATCGAGAAGGTATAGGAAATGCCATCCTCCGCATGCTTATACGGAAGCTTTGCAACGGAAGCCATGGATGCGACCGCCCCATTCTTATCTCTTCCATGCATTGGGTTTGCACCCGGAGCGAAAGGTTCTCCCTTCTTACGGCCGTCTGGTGTACTTCCGGTCTTCTTACCATATACAACGTTGGAGGTAATGGTTAATACCGACAGCGTCTGCTTTGCGCTTCGGTAGGTTTTTACCTTACGCAGCTTATTCATAAACCGTTCAACCACTTCTACGGCGATCTGATCCACCCGGTCATCGTTATTACCAAAGGCAGGATATTCTCCCTCGATCTGATAATCAACTGCCAGGCCATCCTCATTACGGATCACCTTCACTTTTGAATATTTAATTGCGGAGAGAGAGTCGGCAACTACGGACAAACCGGCTATACCGCAGGCTTCCGTACGAAGAATATCCACATCATGCAGCGCCATCTGAAGTCTCTCATAGTTATATTTATCATGCATATAATGGATTACATTCAGCGTATTAATGTATAATTCCGACAACCAATCCAAGGTCTGATCAAATTTAGCGATCACTTCATCATAATCCAGATAATCACCAACGATCGGAGCGAACATCGGACCTACCTGATCCCCGGATTTCTCATCCTTACCGCCGTTAATCGCATAGAGAAGTGCTTTCGCTAAGTTCGCACGGGCTCCAAAGAACTGCATCTGCTTTCCAATTCGCATCGCGGATACGCAGCAGGCAATCCCATAGTCATCGCCCCATACATCCCTCATAATATCATCATTTTCATATTGAATGGAGCTGGTATCCACCGAAACCTTAGCGCAGAACTTCTTAAAGCCTTCCGGAAGATGATTGGACCATAGCACGGTCAGGTTTGGTTCCGGTGCTGGCCCCAGATTGTAAAGGGTATGAAGGATACGGAAGCTGCTCTTTGTTACAAGCGTTCTGCCATCTACGCCCATACCGCCGATGGACTCGGTAACCCAAGTAGGATCCCCGGAGAAAAGGTCATTATATTCCGGCGTACGAAGGAAACGAACCATACGAAGCTTCATTACAAACTGATCCATCAGTTCCTGTACTTCTTCCTCGGTAATCAATCCATTTTTCAGATCTCTCTCATAATAGATATCCAGGAAAGTGCTGACTCTTCCCAGGCTCATTGCTGCGCCATCCTGCTCCTTGATCGCGGCAAGATATGCAAAATAAGTCCACTGCGTTGCTTCAAGGGAATTTTTCGCTGGCTGGCTGATGTCATATCCATAGGAGGCTGCCATTTCCTTTAACTGTTTTAATGCTTTGATCTGCTCGGAAAGCTCTTCTCTTAAGCGGATATCGGGTGATTCCAGGGTCGGTCTTTCTAACAGTTTTTTCTGATCTAATCGATCTTCAATTAATCGGTCTACGCCATAGAGGGCAACCCGTCTGTAGTCGCCTATGATACGTCCTCGTCCATAAGCATCCGGCAGACCGGTAATAACGCCGGAATGTCTTGCCTTACGCATTGCATCGGTATAAGCATCAAACACACCATCGTTATGCGTCTTTCTATTATTCGTATAGATCGCCTCGGTTGTCTTATCCAAGGTGTATCCGTAGGATTCCAATGCCTTTCTCACCACACGGATGCCACCATTGGGCATAATGCCTCTCTTTAACGGTTTGTCCGTCTGAAAACCGACAATCACTTCCTTCTCCCTATCAAGATACCCCGGTCCGAAAGCTGTAATTGTAGAAGGCATCAAGGTTTCTGCATCGATAATCCCCTTCTTTGTTTCTTCTTTCATCAGTTCAGAAACTTCATCCCAAAGTTCTGTTGTTCTTCTGGTTGGTCCAACCAGGAAGGAATCATCTCCGGTATACGGTATATAGTTGTGTTGAATAAAGCTTCTTACATTTATATCCGAGACCCAGCTGCCTGGTTTAAAATCATACCACTCTTGCTTCATAACAGTCCTCCTTATAATATGCACATTTGGTTTATTCGTAGCTTACTCTGGAATCAATAAAGGACCTTTATTAATTCGACAATAGCTTATACATAGTAACACAATAGCATCATAATGGAAAGATAAAACCGCGTCAATAGTAATTGATAACAATTATCAATTCGGCTGTTGCAAATGTTTGGTAAAACTAACAAAACTTATAACCATTGCTAGTATTTTACCGGATAACCAAGGATAATACATAGCTTTTGTTCACAATTATCATATACAATCTATTTTGAACCACAGTTATTGTTCACTAAATTACATAAGTTAAAAAGGAGGTACTTATGAACATAATGAAAAAGGCCGGAGTAACCATTGCAGGAGTGATCGCTTCTCTCACACTCTTTACTTCAACCGCTTATGCAGCCGAATATACGGTAGCTCGCAATGACTCCCTGTATAAGATCGGCACATTATTTGATACTACTGTTGATGCCCTTATAACGGATAACAAGCTGACTTCCACCACCATCTATCCAGGACAGGTATTGGATGTTCCGTCATCAATTTACACCGTGAAACGAGGAGATACTCTATTTCTGATTGCGGGTCGTTATGGAATTACGCTTACCTCCCTGCGGAAAGCAAATCATAAATGGGATAATCTGATTATTCCGGGTCAGAAGCTGTTAATTCCGCAAGGGAAAGCATTCGATAGTTCTACCCCGGCAACCCCGCCTTCAAAAGCAGTTATCCCTTATACGGAAGCAGAAGTTGATCTATTAGCAAGGCTTATATCAGCGGAAACGCGTGGGGAAGCCTATGAAGCTATGGTTGGGGTAGGAGCTGTGGTAATAAACCGGGTACAAAGTCCGGATTGGCCTTCCAGTATAAGCACTGTTATTAATCATGTGGCCGGAGGCTATTATCAGTTTACACCAGTAGAAAACGGCACAATTCGTAACGCTCCAACCGATGATTCTGTAAAAGCAGCCTGGGAAGCACTTTATGGCAGCGATCCGAGTAACGGAGCACTTTTCTATTTTGATGATAGCTCTACGAATCAATGGATATGGTCAAAACCCCAAACTGCAAGAATTGATTCCATGATTTTTGCAAAATAGAATGATCTATAAAGCTTTACATAAAAATTTTGATAAGAGTGCTATAAATCATATCAAGTTTTTAAAGTTCTAACATAAAACGGAGCTTGCCGCCCCAGTGGTTATTCAACCGCCGGAGCAGCAAGCCCCGTTCTTTTTTGTTCTCCTACGTTATCTTATTATCTTATTAACCATTTACAATCGTACCGCCATTAATATGAATGGTCTGACCGGTGATATATGTGGAGGCATCGGATGCTAAAAACACATAAGCCTCTGCCAGCTCTACCGGTTGCCCCGGTCGTTTCAAAGGGGTATCCTTTCCGAAGGTTCCCACAGCATTTTTTTCTAAGGTAGAAACAATTAACGGCGTCCAGATTGGACCGGGCGCAATCTGATTTACCCGGATTTTCCGATCCGCAAGGTTGGCCGACAGAGATCTTGTAAAGGAGGTTATCGCTCCCTTCGTTGCGGAATAATCCAGCAGATCTGCACTTCCCTTAAAAGCCGTAATGGAGCTTGTATTAATGATCACACAATTCTCCTTTAGATAAGGCAGGGATGCCCTTGTCAAATAAAACATCGAAAAAATATTGGTCTGGAATGTCCGAAGCAGCTGCTCATCCGTAATATCCTCAAGGTTTTTCTGAGGATGCTGTTCGGCCGCATTATTCACAAGAATATCAAAGGAACCAAATTCCCCAATCATTTTTTCGACAATTTGATTGCAGAAACTGCTGTCTCCGATATCCCCTTTGATGAGCAGAGCCTTGCCATTATAGCTTTCCACCGCCCGCTTTGTTTCATTTGCATCATCATCTGCGGTATTATAGACAATACCGACATTACATCCTTCCTTCGCATACGCTACCGAAACTGCCCTTCCGATACCGCTGTCTCCTCCGGTAATAATTGCCGTCTTCCCCTTTAGCCTTCCGGCTCCCTTATAATCCGGATTATCATAGATGGGTTGTGGATTCATACGGCTTTCCTGTCCTGGAACCGGCTGCGTCTGCCCTTGTATTTCCTGCGGGGTATACATATCTTTATCTTCCATCGTTCACAATCTCCTAATCATTTTTTGATTAGTATCCCCCGGAAGAAGAGAAACATACTTTCTCCAACATCTTAGTATAACCGAATGAACCAATCATCCCCCGATTTGCTGCGTTCATACATAAACTCGCTATAGAAGTCTGAATCAAAGACTTTCAGTAAGTCCGAAAAATCATCTACTAATCTATAATCCTTTAATGCGTCTCTATCCATCCATATCATTTCTCCTTCATCGGAAGAAGTTAAAGTACCTTCAAATTGATCTGTCTTAAACAATAATACAATATATCGCTCATCTTCATCCGTTTGAAATTGTTTTACTCCACATAATTTAGGCTGTTTTATAGTTAATCCTGTTTCCTCATATATCTCTCGAACAACCGCCTGAACAAATGATTCTTCTTTTTCTACATGTCCTCCGGGAAAGGTAAGACCACGCCAATCTTTTTTAACTCTATCTTGCAGCAGTATCTTATTACCATCATAAACCATACATAAAACTGTTACGATTGCTTTTTCATACTTACCCATTGATATCTCCTTACCAAAGTAAATTAGCCTCACTTCAAATATGTTTTTTATATACTTGCTATTCAACCCGTTATGTAACAAATCGATTATAGCTTTTTCACCTTAATGAGACCATATAGCAAGTTAGCCTACATCTTTTTATGCTTTATAAAATAATTATTATATTTCATCATGAACTTCCTATCCGATGCTTGATATCCCATCTTCGTTAGTGCAGCAATTCGTTCCGCATTCTCCGGAACCGCTTTCGTTAGAATACCATCCACATCAAACGCCTGAAAGAAATCATGATCAACGATTTCTAAAATCTCCGTAAGTATCGGCTGCGTTTCATAATCACTTCGCAGATCAATACGCAGTATACCATAATGATTGAAGTCATCCTCTGCGATACGATGAAACATTTCCACGGTACCAATCTTTTCCTTTGAATTATTTTCTATTACTGTCCACCGGACAAAATATTTATTCTGATAGGAAATATTCCAAAATTCTATGGCTTGCTTCATTCGTTCCAAGGTCGTGTAATGAAAATCATCCCCGTGGCAATTATCCGAATTAAAAAACGGAACCGCTTTTTCATCCGAATAGCATTTTAATAGCTCCTTTGCATCCTCCATCCTTGTCTGCCTTAGGGTAACTAAGTTCTTACGATAAATCGGACATTCCTCATACATATTTTTCACATCATTTCCTCCTTGTATAATTCTATACGCTTACCATCTATTTCCGAATTAATTATAGCAAATCCATAACCGTCCCGCAATACTTTTCCCGAACAAACATTCTGTTTTTGAATGTTCCAATCAATTAGTACATGCTTTCCTATGATTCAGAGCATGTGTTTCCAATAAATCTGTACAGGTGATTCCGATTGCCAGTTCATTTGATCATAATATTGTATCGCTCGTTGCCGCATTTATATAGACACACACCACGCTGTGGATAACGAATGAGATTATATTCATTCTAATTCAGTTGCCGGGTATCAGCAATTTAAAAACATTCGTGAATTTATGGATGCTTTTTTTGATATATTTTCAATTTCATATTGACATTTCTCGATATGATACATATAATAGTCACATCGAAGTTTATAGATATGAGGTGTCATTATGGAAAACTATAAAGAATGTACAAAAGTGTTTAAGGCGCTGGGCGACCCCAAAAGATCCATGATTGTCGACATGCTCTCTTGCGGTGAGCTTTGTGCCTGCATGATTTTAGAGAAATTTGAGATGTCCCAATCCACACTTTCCCATCACATGAAGATTCTCTGCGACTGTGGGCTCGTCAAGGGAAGAAATGAGGGAAAGTGGACGTACTATTCATTGGATGTAGATACCATCAGCAAGACAAAACAGTTTTTCTGCAATATCACATCCGATAAGGAGAACTGCATCTGTAAAGAAACTACAGGCTGCTGCAAAGGATGTGATTAGAATGCGTTTTTTTGAAAAACATCTGACTTTATGGGTTTTGCTGTGCATGGCAGCGGGTATCCTGATCGGGAAATACCTTCCGGGTATTCCTGCATTTTTAGGACAATTTGAATATGCCCAAATCTCCCTTCCGATCGCGGTTCTGATTTGGGTAATGATTTACCCCATGATGATGAAAGTCGATTTTACTAGCATCAAAAATGTCGGTAAGAATCCAAAGGGGCTTTTTGTAACGTGGGTGACCAATTGGCTAATCAAACCATTTACTATGTATGGGATTGCAGCATTTTTCTTTTCTGTCGTATTTGGAACAATTATCCCAGCTGATTTGGCAAAGGAATATCTTGCAGGGGCAGTACTTCTTGGTGCGGCTCCATGTACCGCAATGGTATTTGTATGGAGCCATCTGACCAAAGGGAACCCGGCCTATACTGTGGTGCAGGTTGCCACCAACGATCTCATAATCCTAATTGCGTTTACGCCTATCGTTGCCTTTTTGCTCGGTGTCAGCGGTGTTACCGTGCCATGGGATACTTTGCTTTTATCCGTGGTATTGTTTGTGGTGATTCCCCTTGCAGGAGGTATTCTGACGAGAACGCTAATGATTAAAAGCAAGGGACTAGAGTACTTTGAAAATCAGTTTCTCCCCAAATTTAACAATGTAACCATGATTGGACTTCTTCTGACGCTGATTATTATCTTTTCATTTCAGGGCAATGTTATTTTAAAAAACCCTTTGCATATCGTTTTGATTGCAGTTCCGCTGATTTTCCAGACAATCCTGATTTTCTTCATTGCGTATCTCTCATCAAAATGATTAAAGCTGCCTCATGATATTGCGGCTCCGGCTGGAATGATTGGCGCTTCTAACTTCTTTGAGCTTGCAGTAGCGATTGCTATTTCACTATTTGGTGCTACTTCCCCAGCAGCACTGGCAACCATTGTGGGTGTACTTACAGAGGTGCCAGTCATGCTCCTACTGGTACGGTTTGCGAACAAAACCCGTCACTGGTTTCCCACAAAATGAAGAACAGACATTGCTAAAGAGGGTACTTCAGTAACATATTGCCCCTATGAAATTCAATGTAGGAATAAAACAATTTTGAAAGAAGGAGTTATTTGCTATGAAAAATATGAAGATATTTGAACCAGCCATGTGCTGTGAAACTGGTCTTTGCGGGGTTGGTGTAGATCCCGAACTACTCCGTATCTCTACCGTGCTGAACACGCTAAAAAACAAAGGTGTTACAGTCAGCCGTTACAATCTAAGCAATGCACCCATGGAGTTTATCAACAATAAAGGTATTAATGCATATATCAATGCCCACGGGCCGGAGAGCCTTCCTATTATTACATTGGATGATAAGATTATTATTACAGGCCGATACCCAACCAACGAGGAATTTATTAGTTTACTCGGTCTTCCTAAAGGTATGCTTAAGGTCACACAGAAGAAATCTGGTGGCTGCGGTTGTAAAGGGGGCTGCTGTTAATGAAGCTATTTCATCCCCACGCAATTCCTCTTACAAAATACCTGTTTTTTACCGGAAAAGGTGGCGTAGGCAAAACCTCTACTGCCTGTGCTACTGCCGTGGAACTGGCAGACAGCAATAAAAAGGTACTGCTCGTCAGCACCGACCCGGCTTCCAACTTGCAGGATGTATTTGAAGTCAATCTAACCAATGGGCGGGTGCCGATTGATGGGGTTCCAAATCTTGTGGTAGCCAACCTTGACCCGGTACAGGCAGCCACAGATTACCGGGAAAGTGTAATTGCTCCCTATCGTGGTAAGCTTCCCGATGCTGTAATCGCCAATATGGAAGAACAGCTTTCCGGTTCTTGTACCGTTGAAATTGCAGCATTCAATGAGTTTTCTAATTATATTACCGATGAAGGCGTCCAGAAGGAATACGATTACATTATATTTGATACTGCTCCAACAGGTCACACCCTGCGTATGCTTCAGTTACCCTCCGCATGGAGCAATTTCATAAGCGAAAGTACGCACGGTGCTTCCTGTCTGGGGCAGCTTTCTGGTCTGGAAAGCAGAAAAGACATATATAAAAATGCTGTATCCACCCTATCTGATGGAAAGCGCACAACCCTGATTCTTGTAACCCGCCCGGAGGAAGCTCCCATAAAGGAAGCCGAGCGTTCCTCCAGGGAGCTTTCAGAGCTTGGCATCCGAAATCAAATACTGGTTATAAACGGCGTATTGGCTTCCCATGATGACAGCATTTCTAAAAGCCTGTACCAAAAACAGCAAAGAGCGCTTGAGGCAATGCCAGAACAGTTACAAATGCTTACTAACTATTTTATTCCTTTTCGGGCTTACAATATCACAGGCCTTTCTGGTGTGAGGGATTTGCTCACTAAGGATCATGTGATACCTAACAAGGAAAAGCTTCACTCAGAATCCCTTCCGCGCTTGCAAGAAGTAATTGAGGACTTGTACCACACGAGTAAGAAGGTCATTTTTACAATGGGGAAGGGCGGCGTAGGCAAGACAACCGTAGCTGCGGCAATTGCTCTGGGCTTGTCTGCGAAAGGAAGAAAGGTTCATCTTGCGACAACCGATCCAGCCGCACACCTGAAATTCGTCCTGGATAAACACAGCGGCATTACTATGAGCCATATTGATGAACATGCAGAGCTTCGGAGGTATCAGGAAGAAATTCTTACTAAAGCACGGGAAACCATGTCCGCTGAGGATGTTGCTTATATTGAAGAAGATTTGCGCTCCCCTTGTACACAGGAAATTGCGGTTTTCCGCGCCTTTGCCGAGATTGTGGATAAAGCAGAGGAAAGCACAGTAGTTATTGACACCGCACCCACCGGGCATACACTGCTCCTTCTGGACGCAACACAAAGTTACCACCGGGAGGTCAAGCGAACACAGGGAGATGTTCCGGAATCAGTAAAAAAATTATTGCCTCGTCTACGCAATACAGATGAAACGGCAGTTATTCTTGTTACCCTTGCGGAAACCACCCCGGTCTATGAGGCCATTCGTCTAGAGGAAGATTTGAACCGGGCAGGCATTCGTGCTAAATGGTGGGTAATCAATGCTTCCATGCTTCAAACAAATACGACCAATCCATTGCTGGCAGCCAAGGCAAGCAATGAAATTCCATGGATTAATGAAGTGGATTCTCATACGAAAGGCAGCTTTGCAGTCATCACATGGAGTGCGGATGACATTAGAGATGAGAAACTGCTGGAACTCTAATAGAAAGGATGGATACCATGACAAAGGTTGCTTTTATATGTGTGCATAACTCCTGTCGTTCTCAGATTGCAGAAGCCTTGGGTAAACATTTTGCAGGTGATGTCTTTGAAAGCTATTCAGCGGGAACGGAAAACAAACCGCAGATTAATCAGGATGCCGTTCGACTGATGAAGCAGCTTTATGGGATCGATATGGAAAAAGCACAACATTCAAAACTTCTTTCAGAAATCCCTCCCGTTGATATTGTTATCACATTGGGCTGCAATGTTGAATGTCCCTACCTGCCCTGCAAGCACAGAGAGGATTGGGGACTGAATGATCCGACCGGTAAAAGCGACGACAAATTTATTAAAGTTATAAGGCAGATTGAAATCAATATACTGTCTCTCAAAGAAAGACTAAACATTTCACAAGCTTCAACTTCCAGAAAAGCCACCTCCTTTACATTCTTACCCCCGTCCAGGTAGATGATATCGAAAAACCCCATAAGAGAGTGCTCTTTCTTATGCAACTCCCCTATGGGGTATTCTTCTTTATTCCACCGTAACTGATTTTGCTAAATTTCTTGGCTGGTCAATCTCTAATCCACGATGCAATGCCGTATAGTAAGCCAGCATTTGTAACGCTATGGCTGCCGTAAATGGTACCAATTCATCCTCCAGTTTCGGAAGAGCGATCTGATAATCAAAGACGGAAGCGTCTACCTCCGGTCTTCCGTTGGTTATCAAAATCACCCTGGCACCTCTTGCCTTCACTTCCCGCACATTGGAAATCATCTTGGCAAATACCTTTTCCTGCGTTGCCAATGCAACAACCGGCGTACCTTCCACAATTAGGGATAAGGTACCATGCTTTAATTCACCGGCAGCATATGCTTCCGAATGAATATAGCTGATTTCCTTTAGCTTGATCGAGCCTTCACAGGAGAGCGCATAATCCATTCCCCGTCCGATAAAGAACAAGTCCTCTGCCTTTGCGAGGTCGGAGCCTGCCTCCTCCAACACTTTTTCTAAGGTAAGTGTCTCCTCTATCGCAGCAATCATATGCAAAAGTTGAGCAATTTTATCCGCACATTCCTTTTCTGTTATACATCCTCTGCCCAGTGCAAATTGATACGAAAACAAGAAGAGACAGGCAAGCTGCGCCGTATAAGCCTTCGTACTGGCAACCGCGATCTCCGGACCTGCATGGGTATATAGAACATAATCACTCTCCCTGGCGATCGAAGATTCCTTTACATTCACAATCGATAATACCGTAGCTTTCTTCTCCTTTGCCAGCCGAAGAGCAGCCAGGGTATCCGCCGTTTCTCCGGATTGGGAAATGGTAATTACTAACGTTTTCTCATTAATTACCGGATCCTGATACCGAAACTCCGAGGCGATCTCAACACTTACCGGTATTCGAATCAGTTTCTCTATCATGATTCTGCCTACCAGACCGGCATGCATTGCAGTTCCGCAGGCAGTAATAATCACATGGCTAATATCTTTAAAAATACTTAAGGGGATATGATCCGCAGTAAGGTCAGGAAGATTTCCTTCCTTAACACGCGGCAGAATGGTACTTTGCAGTGCATCCGGCTGCTCATGAATCTCCTTTAACATAAAATGCGGGTATCCACCCTTTTTTGCTGCTGCCATATCCCAGGTGATTTTAATCATCTCCGGGGAAACCGCCTTACCCTCCAGAGTGGATACTTCAATTCTACCCTTCGTTAGTTTTGCGATGTGCAGCTCGGGTAGCACAAAATATTCCCTGGAATAAGTAATCAGCGCAACCATATCCGATGCAACGAAGGAACCGTTCTCCGTATGGCATGCAACCAAGGGGCTTTGCTTACGTATGCAATAGATCACCTCTGGTTCATCTGCAAACTGAATGCAAAATGCAAATGCACCTTCGATCTGTGCAACTGACTTTTTTATTGTCTCCATCGGATTCCCTTCATAGCAGCTATCCATCAGCATAGCAACAAGCTCGGTATCCGTCTGAGAACACGGTACCTTTCCCTTTGCCGCCAATGCATTCTCCAGCTCGTGATAATTTTCTATAATTCCATTATGAATTAAAGTTACTTTTCCGCAGGTATGAGGATGGGCATTTGCATCCGTTACTCCCCCATGGGTAGCCCAGCGGGTATGGCCGATTCCGCAAGTACTTGGAGACTTCTCCGCCTGATCTATCTTCTCCACTTGATCTATTTTCTCACGCAGGCAGGATACCTTTCCAACCGATTTGACCGTCTTGATACCGTCTTTTGTATAATAAGCGATACCGGCACTGTCATATCCTCGATATTCGAGCGTCTGTAATCCATCCAAAAGTACCGTTTTCGCATCTAATTCACCTGTAAAGCCAATAATTCCACACATACTAACACTCCTCGTTATTCAATTTTCAATGTCCGTCTTTCCTCTGGTTCTATGAATTCATAGCACGATTAAGCTTCCAACTAAGGACAGGCGCTTTTACTGCGCATGGATCCTGATTCGAAGTCAGAATGGTACCTAATTCATTTTCTTGGTTATGCCGTCTTTGTTTCATGGTTACCCATGGTTTTAACGACATATCACATGTCCAAGTACATGAGAGAGCATCCGCCGAATCCTTCGATAACTCCCTACCTCGTTAACCTCTAAACCGCTTACCCAATAGAGGTACATGGCGCTAATATAAACATTTCTGTTCAACCGATCTTGGGTTGATCTTGTTAATTGTTCCAAATTATTTTATGTTAAGCTTCCTCCCTTCGTGATTGATTTAATACCATAGCGCTGTATTTCCGATTTTACATCTCCCGACGGATCTTTCCTTCCAACACTGAATGAAGCAGGAAGCTTAAAGAACAGGAAATCTTCTAAAGAAACACAACATGTTTATATTAATACAGGATACGCATGAAGTCAATGTCAGAATTCATCGGAAGACCAAAAAAGACGCCAGCGGCAGGAACTGCTGCACGGCCGGCGGTATAGCACATGAAAATTTATACAAAGCTTAATCATACGAGTTTACTCCATATTGCCTAAATAATCTCCAGCTCATTAATCGAAAACACCTTATTGGAGTATAGCCTTAAATATTCTTTGTAATAAGATATGTGACGGATAATAAAAACATTGAATCTTAGAATACTGACTATAGAGCATGTTCCTACAAACAGATAAACCGTCATAACTTCACCTATGGATGTATCCACATCGTTTATTGTAGGACCAGTCTACCTCGGTTACAACCCCCGGTTTATGTTCCAGATGATTTGTGAGCTTATTAACAAGAGTATAATCGAAGTACCCATTGCAAAACTTCGTATATCCCATCGGGATTTTGTCAGAAGATTTGCACTTATTCTGATATTCCTGCCAGAGAAGTTTGAGTGTAACTCCGACCCGTTTTAACTCTTGATGAATATACTCATAATTCGGATGTTCATAAAGCCGCTCTACCGCAAATTCATCTAGAAAAAACATATAATAGACCACCTCTTCCGGAAGAGGCTTGACATCATTATAAGTGATGTCCTTTTCATCAGAAATGTGCATTACATCACTGACAGAATGTTTTGAGATGTGCCGTGTTGCTGCAATTGCATTTCGTGACAGTCCAGCGGCACGAAGCTCTAAAATGAGCTTCACATTGATTTTGTCGGCCATAATTGTTGACCTCCTTTTTGTAAAATATGAGGAATTCCTCATATTTTACAAAAGTTTAATTGCAAAGTGAAGCCATTGCGTGAATTAAATCTAAAGCAGAGCTATTACTTGTACAGGTGGAGCTATAAAGTGCTTGCCTATAAAGCGTATCGGTGGCTCCGCTGGTGCGAAATATTCACAACATCATAGCTGCTGCATAATCCTGGGGAAAAGCCAACATTTTTACATAAAAAACCGAAGCATTATGTAGTCTTACACAATTGCTTTGGTTTATGTTATTTTTATTATTTATCTGTCAATCGAAAAAATCACATTACTTTGCCCAAAGACTTATTGCTTTTATGAGTAGCTATTTATTCTGCAATAAGAATATTACTTCGTGATTTCTATAATCCTTGTAGCATATTTTGTTATTTCTTTATCATGTGTTACTAAAACAATCGTCTTTCCTTGCAAATTTATTTCTTTCAGAATTTTCATAACTAAATCACGATTGCCTACATCCAAACTTCCTGTAGGTTCATCAGCAAGAATAATACTCGAAGGTTTTATCATAATTTTTGCTAATGCTACCCTCTGCTGTTCCCCCCCACTTAGACAGTATATTTTCTCATTGATTAATCCTAGTAAACCTAATTTTTCTAAGATTTCTTCTGTCTTTTCTTCTCGCTTTTTTTTGCTCGTATTTAAAAATCTTGTTACTATTTTAACATTATATTTTACTGTCTCGCTCTCTACTAGCCCATAATTTTGAAATAAATAAGAAATCTCTTTTCTAAGTAGCTGAACTCCGATTCTGGAATTTAGTTTCGGATTTTTTATACCACAAATTTCAACATTTCCAGATGTTGGTTTCTCCAATAGACCCATTATATTTAGTAATGTGGATTTACCACTACCACTTTCACCTACTATACATACAAACTCGTTTTCATCAATTTGCATATTTAAATTACGAAAAATTTTTCTTGCGCCGAACTGTTTATCAATATTTTCCAATACAATTTTGTTCATTCTGCTCCTCCCTTAATAAGCTTCAAAATATATTTTTTCTGTGACTTATAAGTATTATAGGCAAAGACACAGACTTCAAATATAAATATGCACAAAACTACGCCTTTACTACTAATAGTAAATGCACCATTCATCAAAGCAAACACCATGTATTGAATAAATAATAAAACAAAAGGAACTATATGAACTTCTATAAAGCCAAACCCGCTGAGTCTCTTATAAACAATCTTCTTCCCATATATTTGGAAATAAATAGTGCAGTTATATATAATTAACAGTGTTATAGATATAATATACAATAATGCATTTATAACATCATGATTTAACCGTTCTTTAATATTTGCTATACTATTATCAAATACATTTGATATATTGGTGGTATATAAGATAATTCCGTCCAATTTATATTCCTTTAATATTGGCAATAGTTCAGTATAAGGATCATGAGAATCAATTTTTAGCAAATAATACTGACCAGATACATAATTTAACATTTGATTTTTTAAATATTCTGTATCATATATCTCTATGATCGGATTATAAATTATTCCTCCATTCTCTCTTCCAGAGTACGGATTAAATGTATTGATTTCTTCATTTTGCTTGTAAAAAATGCTATTTATTTCTTTTTTGTCTATATCATACGAATACGCATAACTATCAATAATATTCTGTTCATTTCCCCTCTGATTTTCTGGAAGCAATAAATTAAACATATGTGGATTAATATTTCTTTCAGTTATTGTTTCTCCGTTTACATCATGTATAATATTTAATATAAGGTAATTTTCATTCACAGTTATCCTTGCCTGTCCATAAGCCTCAGCTAAACTATCATCAGTATCCAAATTTCCTATTCTATAATTCCTTGTATTTATTAATACACCATTATACATATCAACCGTTTTGTCGTAAAACATATCAAGTCGTGAATTAAATTCTAATTGATTTACATCATTAATTGAAGTTGAACTGCTATTTACAGGCAATGTTATATAACTTTTCAATTCATTGCTAATACGCACATTTGATCGATGAATGTCATTAATGTTACGAATTTCTAATAATATATTTGAAATCACAATAATAGTCAAAAAAGAAAAAGCAATTTTTAGAATATATGATACAATGTACAAATCATAATTCTCATTCTTACCCTTCATGTGATACGTTTGCAAAGTTACTACAGTCGCAGTATTGATAACAAATACACTAATAATAACAAATAGGATAAATGGGGTTAATGCTTTTATAGAAAAACAAATGTATTCAACTGGGTTTGTATTGTAGACATACATTGTTCCAATTGTGCTCAAGCAAACAAAAATTATGCACATAGTTAGCATTGCAATGTGACATTTATATGAATTTTCTATTGCAACTAAAATTTTTGAATAGCCTCCAAGTAATTTTATAACACCTTCTTTTCTTTTATTGAGGGAATAGAATATCATGCTCGTCAACAATATCATTATGGGCAGAATCATCGTTCGTAAAGTCAAGTAAGCACTTTTTACGGCTGTACCATTTGTTTTAAATACCTCATAACCTTCATCTATCAATGAACTGATAAATCTATTTTCAAAATCTGCATTGATATAAAAATTGCAAGATTCCAAATTATACTTCTCTGCTTTGGTAATATCAAAAATATATATGTTATAAATAAGTGTTGAATACTTTATTCTAAAATAGTCTTCACCTGCATTAGTATTAGTGATTCCTTCATATCTATTAAAAATTTCCTTTACATCAATATTATCGAATTTTAAAAAATCCGGAGTATGTGCCGTTATGAAATAGTCTTTTCTTATCTTTTCCCCTGATACATCTGTAATCAAATACATTATGTCCATATCCAATTTCTCAGTTACATCATCTAAATCGAATATAAATTCCTTATTGCTTTTCTCGTCAGGTTTGTTAATTGTAACTTCCACTTTATTTAATTCCAATTCTTTCGAGACAGCACAAGAATAATCAATGAAATTTAGGAAAATTACATATGCTAATACAACTGCATAAATAAAATATAATATTTTTTTCATAAACTGCCATTCCTCCCGTCTTTATATCTATAACCCAAACTTCGCACTTGAATAAGTGCCTATGCACCTTGAAAATTCAATAATTACTGGCAAAAAAGCATGAAACCTTTGGTTTTGATATAATATAATTAAGTTACCATACAAAATAAAAACCGGAGGGCTCATGTTATGAAGAAAAATATAACATAAGACAACTAAAATGATAACCAAATTTCTAAATCTATTCGAAGATTTTTTAAGATTTCATATTTCAGCAGTATTGAAAGAATCTAATGCTTACAAGAAGAAAGGGACTCCTGTAATCGAAATCTTCCAGTATCAATTTTTTGTTGATTTTTTCAAATCGAAGCATGTATATGAACTTGCTGACAGGAAGAAATACTCCTTCTTTTGCAAAGGATACTGTCTATCGTTTTACTTTTGCAGCAACCAATTCCAGATTTTCTTCTTTGTCGGAAGAATGTAGCCAATACCGGATTTTATGGGGCTGTAAATTTACCTCATTTTTAAAAAACGACTGACCGATTTCTCTGAAATATTGTCAGCAATCCCTTGTTTCGTTATTTCCTTTACCAAAAGTGTCAGTCTCCATTGGCTGACTTCATATCCGAGTTCCCGAGAGCTTTTACGGCGAGATCCATGATTTTCATGATTTGTTCCTGTGTAAACTTACGGGGGGCACCGGGACGTTGTTTGTCAGACAGGATTTTTTTAATCTCTTCCTGTAATTTTTAAGGTGTGGCCGCTTTGATCACAAGGTTGGGAGAGATTTCAGGAAGCGGTTACGCCAGGTGGCTACATTGATATAATGCAGACCTATGGTTTCAGCAATTTTCAAATTTGTAGTTCCCTGGGAGACCATTAAAATAAGCCGTGAACGTTTTACCAAACTGGAAAGAAGGGAACGGCTGCTGGAAAATGAATTTAAAATCGTATGTATCTGTTCTGTTAGAACAGGAATTGTATCAACCGTCTTATTTCGCATTTTAATATCACCGTATCTGTGGTATAGTATGATACTATCATAAACGAAAAATCTGTAATTGAAAAGCGAAACTTTATTAAGTGCTATTTGCGCAATGCTGTACTAGTAAAATCCACGCCCTCTCTTTAAATAGTTAAAATAATTATCTATACTTCTCAAAAACCACCACCTTATACATCCTAGATTAAAGGATTAATATAAGGTGGTGTAATAATCATCAAACTTTACCTATTGTACTACATCGATTGGAACATCTGGCATCTTAAGACCATTTACTGCATTTCTTTCACCTAAGCAATAATAGCAATGATTGCCAGAAACAGCTGCATCAGCAGAAGCGTTTGACCAAACATCTTTTGCAACATTATAGTCCGAATCAAACCATGCCCCATCAACAGATGAACCATGAATTGAAGTTTCATGATAATAACGGGAATATACTGTAAAATATAAATTTTTGTATCCGTAATCCCACTTTCCTCCATCAATATCAATAGCTGCAAATGCCGTTGTTCCTGCAAAAACTGTTAATGCTGCTCCCAAAAGAATACTTTTAAATAATTTTTCTCTTCTCATAAGAATCTCCTTTCATAGTGAAACGGTAAATATGAAACCATGTGAAATATACTAAATTATATCAGTTTCTCTTGACCCTCCCTTCTCCTATGACTTATTCTATTGTACTTTCTATTCTAAAAAACTATTTTTACAAATGGTAAAATAGTTTTAAAGACAATAAGGCTAATACATAAAACAAATACATTAATGTACATGATAACATTAGAAATTAACGTTTTTTTCTCTCTTTTTCCAAAATATGACAAAACCAAGGAAACACTAGTCAGAATTAACCATCCTATTCGACTCATTGATATTGGTAAGTTGAAAAGAAAATTCATCATTATTGATACACCTAAAAAAACTAAAATAGTGAGTGAAATCATTGTACATTTCGATTCTTGTTTAAATATATTTCCACAAAATAACTTATTTTTCATATTATTCATTCAACTCCTTCTTTGTGATATAAAATTATTTGGTATAACTTTAAATCACACCACAACAATAACACATCAAGCAAATAACAAATGTTTTCTTTTATTTTACATCACTTTCCATATCTTGTCAACCTTTTATATTCTTGAATAATTTTCGCTGTCTTTAAAGCCAGTAAACCTAAGGCTTTTACAATAGGGTAAAAAATAAATGCTAGTAATCCTGCATCCGGCTTTCCTGAATAGCATGGGGTGGGCGAAAATCTTACCAGCAACCGTCCCTGAAACAGTACAGCGAAAATTATTCCAAATATTTATATATTGCAATATATGAATATTTATGGTAATATATGTTAGAGAGTATATTTATTACAATAATATACAACTCTTAAAAATCTCTAAATATTTTTATAAGGAGGTATATTGCACTATGAAAAAACGTATTTCTGTCTTATTAGTATTTGTATTATTAATTAATTTTTTAGTTAATTCATCTGCAAGTAAAAATCAATTGGATGCAAAAGTTAACACTAAGTTTGACTATTCTTTTGCAAAGCAGGCTTCGTGGAAAGGTAAGCCACGAAATGAAAAGCTTGAATCATGCCAAATACCAAAAGCTTCTGCCGAAAAAATGACAACAGAAGCACTATTAGACTCTATTTTAGAAAATCCATTTACTGCTGATATGTTAGTTCATGATTCTATGGAAGTAGGTTATCAAAAAGTAAAGGATGAAATACTTGCATTCCAAATTTTATTGAAACGTAGCGATTTGGGAAGTGTTATGGTTAAAAAATATTCTATAAGCAGTGAAGGAACATCTGATCAGGATATAATGAATTCACTGTATTTATCTGTTATGATAGCTCAACCTGAAATAGAGAACATAATAAATGATGTAGATTTAAAATCATTTGAAAATTCTTTGAAAGTAAAAGATATACCTTTATACAATATTAGTAAAGAAGAGCATAACATAAAAATTGATAATACACATAAATAGTAACAGCCTTATACTCCCGGCGGATATGAGGCTGTTACTATTTATACACTTAAAGGTAACCCAATTGCTCTTTCAAAAACAATACAGACTCAATGATCTCCCCCTTATACATGAGGTATGGGCAGATATATCTTGTAAATCATATGCTAAGCCACCCATCAGACCATTCCCCCATATCGTCCCTTGTAAATTGTACTTTTCTTAATATAGGATATCATTACTTATCGTTGTATAAAACAGCTTTTTGATTTGTTCCGGATCTTTGGTCTGCCCAAGGATCCACATTAATTTACAAACCACCGCTTCCGTGATCATGTCATAAGCTTCTAAAATAGGAACTCTGCTTTTTAGGTTATACCCCACCTTATAGACATTCATATCGCTGCCTTCGTTAGGAACCTGTGTTGTCATAACCACCGTTTTTCCTTTTGCGATCCATTCCTGGATCACCTCCAGATAATGATACTGCGGCATCGACGGTATGCCTCCTACCCCATAGCTTTCTATGATTACGGCGTCGTTTCTTTCCAGCATATAGGAAAGTACATCGGCCTCTACTCCCGGTGTCAGCTTAAATAGTCCTACCTTCGTATTTAATGTATCATAGAAAGCCGGAGTTTCCGTCTTTGCCTGATTGATATACTGAATAATATGTCCGTCCTGAATAACGGCGAGATACGGATAATTGATACTCGAAAAGGATTGAAAGCTCTTGGTACGTGTCTTTCTTGCCCGGGTGCCTAGAATTACTTTGCCGTTGAATACAATTTGAACACCGCTTGCCCCGTCAAAGGTTGCATAAAGGAAGCTGTCAAATAAATTTATCTTTGAATCACTGATTTCCTTATTAATGGGCTTTTGTGCGCCTGTTAACAGAATGGGCTTCGCTGAATTTTGTACCATATAGGATAGAGCCGCTGCCGTATAAGCCATCGTGTCCGTGCCATGGCAGATAACAAAACCATCATAATTATCATAGTTTTCCCGGATGGTATTCACGAGCAGGATCCAATGCTCCGGTGAAATATTCGTACTATCAATGTTACATACCTGGATCGTATCAACCTCGCATATCTTAGCGATATCCGGTATATACGTTAATATCTCGTCCAATGTCATCTGCGGGTCCAATCCATTCGAAGTAGCCCTGGAAGCTATGGTTCCTCCCGTTCCGATCATGAGAATTTTCTTCATTTTCTCCCTCATTTCTGTGCAGTTTTTTTGCACATTATGGAGTTTGTGGATGCCATGCAGGCACACTCTGTAAGTGAAAGAATTGCAAATTCTTTCACTTTTCCTTGACAATATTCCTGTGCCGATTTCTGCATATCAAAATTCATTCTTCATTATAGATGTTTTCTTATAATTTTA
>SVEA01000018.1 GCA_015057615.1 Lachnospiraceae bacterium
CATATTTAACCCCTGTTCTTTTTTATTTTCATTATAGCAGAGTGCTTTCTGTTTCTCAATCATATATAGCATTTTCAACATAATTCTTCTATAATTTTACATGCATGTATGGTAAAGTATAGCAGACAATAACACCTCCTATCAAGCGAGGTTAATATCAAATCTTAATATAAAAGGAAAGAAGGAATGCATCGAATTGAGGAGGATGTAAAGCTCTGATTAAACACGATAAACCATAGAATTGGCATTAAACTCCTTAGGCGATTGCGAGATTCTCCATTTGAATTAATTGTGTCTACAATAGTAACATTAATGAAATTTCACAATTACCTATTGAGTTCTTTAAGAAAAAATTAGCAGCCCTATTTGATGAATTCTCCGAAACAATGGATGGGGCTTATTCAGAAAAATATGCAGCAGATTTATATGAAGCCTATCAATTAAATACCCCTGAGAATTTTATAAACCTCCTAAGTAACCAGGAAATTAATCGTGTAAAGCCTATCATTGAACTTCTTGTTTCGGAAGTTATATTGTCTGGTGATGAAACTTCTATTGATCAATTTACATCTGACTTTTCCCATCTTCTTGACGATAAAAGCCTGTCCAAAGTAGAACAGTATATCGTTTATGATATCTATGCAAATATTTTATACTATCAGATTACTTTATAAAAAGTTTAATTTCTATTGTCATAAACTCTAAAAGGGATGTTACATTCGTTTTGTAACATCCCTTTGATTTAATATACCGTAATTGGAAGGTCAAAAGTCTTCTGACTCCTGAATTCTTTACTTCTTCGTTTCCTTATACCTTTGGATTACTTCCAAAAACTGTTCTCCGTATTTATCGAATTTGTAATTACCGATACCCGATACACTGAGCATTTCCTCTTTATTATTCGGCATCACCTGGCACATACCGTTTAAGGTCTTATCTGAAAATACGATGTAGGGCGGTACCTTTTCCTCCCTGGCGATCTCCAACCGCAGACTTCGAAGGTTCTCAAACAGCGCCGTATCGATGTCCCCCTCCAACTGCACTTTTGCACTCCTTGCTTTCTTATGATTCGCAGTCTCTTCTGCTTTCTTCGGAAGCTTCATGATGATTTTTTCTTCTTCACGAAAAACCGCCTCCGACTTCTCTGTCAGCTTTATGATTGCATACTCCTCATTTGTCAAATATAGATAGTCCTTCAAAATCAAGTGGTTAAGAACCTGTCGTATAAAAAATACGGTTTCTTTTGCCAGGCTTCCATGGTAGCTGTTCTCCACCATACGATTCTGCCGCAGTCTCGCCGTATTACTTCCGTGGACGGTATCAACAATGACCCCCATGCCGAATCTCTGCCGGCTGCTCTGTACACATCCAATCAATTGTTTTGCAATTGCTGTTACATCCTGTTCTTCAAAATTTGTCATACAATTGGAGCAATTACCGCAATAATTTTCTCCATACTCTCCAAAATAGCGCAGAATATAGTCCCTTAAGCATTCCCTGGTAAAGCAGTAATAGGTCATTTTCTTTAAACGTTCCCGGTCCCTTTCCTTCACCACTTCCAAGGTTTGCTGATCCATTTCCTCATTTTCATTATTATTATCAATAAAGAATTGATTGGTGATAACATCCTTACCGCCATACAGCAGGATGCATTCTGCAGGTTCTCCATCCCTGCCGGCACGTCCGGCTTCCTGATAATAGCTCTCAATATTTTTCGGCATATTATAATGGATGACAAAACGGACATTTGATTTGTCGATCCCCATTCCAAAGGCATTCGTTGCCACTATAATTGGTTTACGGTCATAGATGAAATCATCCTGATTCTCTCTGCGTTCCTCATCGCTTAGCCCGGCATGATACCTTGTTACCGCGAATCCATTCGCATTTAAACGGTCACATACCTCTTCTACTTCCTTACGAGTCAGGCAATAGATAATTCCGCTTTGCTCTTTATTTTCCTGAATATAACGGAGAACTACTTCGAATTTATCCTTCGGAGACTGCACCGAGAAAAATAGGTTCCCACGGTCAAAACCGGTAGTTAATGCGGTAGGAGATATCAGTTTCAATATCCGAATGATATCCTCCTTAACCTCTTTCGTAGCCGTAGCGGTAAATGCGCTTAAGATCGGTCTTTTGGGCATTTTATCTACAAACTCTATAATTTTCAGATAGCTTGGCCTAAAATCCTGCCCCCATTGGGATACACAATGGGCTTCATCAATGCTTACCATAGAAATATCGCTTGCCATGGCGAAATCAAGAAATTCACCGGTCGTTAATCGTTCCGGTGCAACATAGATAATTTTATATCTTCCCTCTCTGGCATATTGCAATGCCAGCCGGTATTGATTTGCGGTCAGAGAACTATTAAGATACGCAGCATGTACGCCTGCCTGATTCAATGCGCCCACCTGATCCTTCATCAAGGAAATCAAAGGGGATATTACTAAGGTAATTCCGGGTAACATAAGAGCGGGGACTTGAAAGCAGATCGATTTGCCTGCCCCGGTTGGCATAATTCCCAGCGTGTCTTTCCCGCTTAAAATACTGTTGATTAGCTCCTCCTGGCCTTCTCTAAACGCATCGTATCCAAAATATTTTTTTAAAATTGCCTTTGCATCTTCCATTTCACTACTCCAATTTCTATATCGGCTGCAAGCCTGTCTCTCATTCCAAATGTTTCTATCAACAGAAGCCCTATTTCCGTATCATAATATTCATCTTTTCTATTGATTAATCATCTTCTATTTGCACAAATCAAGGTAAAACTTAAGTAATAAGAAACCATATTTTAATGCGCAACTGTTTGAAGTCGTTGGCACGTACCATTACGTACTTCAATCCAAGTATTGCATTTTCTGCAATGCTTTGCGGGACTGCGTGTTGCGAATGAAATTTGTTTCCTATTACTTGTCATTACATAAATTGTGCAAATTGGAAAAGCTAATTCTTACTTTTAAGCAACGGTTAATTGAAACCCACTATAAATTTTCTCAATTTCTGCTCGATGCTCCAAAAAGACATCTACAATCTCCGGATCAAAATGCCTGCCTCTTCCTTCCTGTATAATGGCGAAGGACTTCTCCAGGGAAAAGGCTTCCTTATACGGTCGCTTACTCATCAATGCATCGAATACATCAGCGATTGCCACAATTCTTGCACTCAGAGGGATTTCCTCCCCTTTCTTTCCGCAGGGATATCCGGTACCATCCCATTTCTCATGATGGTTCTGGGCGATCTCTATCCCCATTCCAAATAAGCTTCTTCGATATTTCACAATATTCTGCTCCGCATTCTTAAGAACCTCCGCACCAAAGGTCGTATGCTTTTTCATCTCTTCAAATTCTTCCGAAGTCAATTTTCCAGGCTTTAATAGAACCCCATCCCGGATTCCTACCTTCCCGATATCATGCAAAGGACTAAAGCGTTCTATCTGCTCTATGTATTCTAAGGTGATTTCTTCCTCGTACATATGACTTTCATATAAAAATTCAGCAATTGCACGGGAATACAGCTTCATCCTCTCCAGATGCTCCCCGGTATCCTCATCCCTTGCCTCCGCCAGCTTTGCAAGGGCCAGGATGCTGCTATAGATAACATCATCAATAAAAATGTTCTGGTGAAAGCTAATGGCGATACTATTTGCCAAGGTCCGCAGGACATTCAGATGTTCCTCTTTATATACATTCTTTTTTGTACTGGAAAAAAAGATTACGCCGATTGGCTGACCTGCCAAATTTAGCGGCAATGTTATGGAGGCACGGATACCCGCCTCCAGAATAATTTTATTATAGGGCTTTAACGTCTGGTTTTCCGTATAGCTTTCAAGATCATTAATAATTCTAGCTTTTCCCGACCGAAATAGTTTCCCTAGACTGGTACCGTCAATTGGCCATGCCTTTCCCAATAAATTTTCCGGAAGTCCAACAACACTCCCATCGGAAACACCGTAAGAGGCACGTATTAATTTTTTATCCTCATCAAACAACGCAATTCCGATATAGTTATAAGGGATTAGACCGGAGAAGGTCTGGTTAATAAAATTCAAAGTCCCCATAAAGGATCCGTTATTATTCATATTTTCGATCAGAGATTTTAGGTCATTGAATTTGACAAAGATATCGTTAACTTCCTGGATTGCCGGAGTAATCCTCTTTTTAATCGGCAGATTCGGCAGGGGTGGATAGGATACTAATCCGAGTTCAGAAATTCCCTCATAGATCTGATTAAAAGGCAAAATTATATACCGCATCAGCTGTATCAGCGAAAATAGTATGGCAGCGGTGAGTATTCCAATTAGTATATAGACGGTAGCTTTCATTTTCTTTGTGGCGGCTAACGAATCGGATAAAATTGCCGATAGAATTTCATCACAGAGATCCGCAAGCTCCTTATCATGTCGATTAATATAGCGTATTGCATGATTTGCTTCTACATCCATCTCCTTGGCGTCAAGTAACGTATCAACCGAACAGGAAAAATCAAACCATGCCTGATCTATTTCCTCCACATGCTTCGAAGCATTCTTAATAGAAGCCTTGATGTTAATGCTATGATTCCCAACATAGAGATACCCTTCCTGCATGGACGAAAGTACAGCAGAAAAGGCTTCCTTCTCCTGAAGCATATCCTCTTTTGTCTCAAACAGCTTCGTCATTATCCGATCTCTTTTTTTCTCTCCCTCTATATTTTCAAGGGAACTTAAGAGAGCATAGAGATGGTTCGCGTCTTTGCTTAAAAGCTGCGTATACATTCTTTGTCTGCCAAAGATATTAATAATCTGCTTATCTTCGTTTTCGTTCTTATTTGAATGATATTGAAGATAAATAAAAAAAGTTAGTGTTGCTAAGAGTGCACAAATCAAAAGAATAATTGTCCGCTTGATCGGTCTTATGATCGATGTCTTTTTTATCTCCAAGTATGTTTCCTCCATGAATTATGTATATAAATTCTATGCCTTTTTCTTCCAGACGTATTTTCTCCTTAAAATAACAGCTGGATTCATCTGCCTTTTCGGTAAGCCTGTTGATATGATATTGGTCAATAATCGAGCTTATTGTTAACCTATGATTTATAGTAGTTGAAACCCTTTCTAATGTCAACTTTTTTAGCATTTTCCTGAGATAGTGCTTCTACCATAAATCGAACATCGTCAGACACCATGCTCCTCCGATATAAAAAAGAAGATACCAAAAAAGATACGAAAAGATACAAAGAAGGTCTGTAATCTTCCGTCACACACAGATGAAAAGGCAGGTCATACAAAATAAACAACCGGTCTTTTAAAGCGTGCATTTCAGGAAGGTCACAGACCCTCTTGTATCGATTGCAGCCGAGCATACAACCGCTTTTTATAGCTTATCGTCTCTATATCTATTAATCCTGTTCTTCGATTCTTTACCGGTCCCACTTATCACATAGGGAATTGATCTGGTCGGCAAACTTTGCAAGCTCCTTATTGGATCCATACCGGTTCCGCTGTATAATCGCTGTCAGTCGTCTTCCTGCATTGACAAGACGATCAAATATGGACTCGTGCTTATGTAATTCTGATTTTCTGTCAACCGGAATTCTTTCCCCTTCTACGAGGCATACATTGCTTCTCAGATCATAGATGGTTCCGCTGTAGGGAGCAACTGCAGAATATCCCAGTTCATTTTTTAAATAGTCGGTAAATTGCTCACAGACCTGATCCTCCCCATGAACGATAAATACCTGTTCCGGTTTCTTGGTAAAGCTTTGCAGCCACTTTAAGAGGCCTTCCCGGTCTGCATGACCGCTGACACCGGATAATCTGCGTATTTCTGCATTTACCTGGATGACTTCACCGAATATTTTTACCTCGGATGCTCCATCCTGTAGGATTTGTCCCAGAGTCCCTTTTGACTGGTACCCGACAAACAGGATCGTGCTATCCTTTCTCCACAAATTATGCTTTAGATGATGGCGCACCCTGCCTGCATCGCACATACCGGAAGCGGAAATAATAACCTTAGGGCTTTCATCAAAATTAATCGCCTTGGATTCTTCGGTAGTTATGGCGGCTTCTAAGCCGGGAAAGGAAAGCGGATTTTTCCCTTTCCGAACCAGCGCCATAGCCTCCTCATCAAAATAGCCGATCATATTCTCATGAAAGACCTGTGTCGATTCGACCGCAAGAGGGCTGTCCACATAGACCTTAAAGCCGTTATGTCCTTTTACGATATTTGCATCCTTGATTTTTCGTAAAAAGTATAGCAATACCTGCGTTCTTCCCACTGCAAAGGACGGAATAACGACATTTCCTCCCCGATCAAAGGTGGTTTGCAGGATCTTACCCAGTTCTCCGATATAATCTGGTCTTTCCCCGTGGTTGCGATCCCCATAGGTAGACTCCATAATTACATAGTCAGCTTCCTTGATATACTGCGGATCATTGATCAAAGGCTGATTCCGGTTACCGATATCACCGGAGAATACGATCTTCTTCGTTGCCCCTTCCTCTGTAACCCATACTTCAATACTGGCGGATCCCAGCAGATGCCCGCCATCCCGGAAGCAGATTTCGATACCGTCATATAGAACAAATCGTTCCTTATATTCATGGAATACAAAGTTCCGCAGAGTTTTTAGAGTATCCTCCATATCATAGACCGGTTCGTAGGATTGTATCCCGGAACGTTTTCCTTTGCGGTTTCTCCATTCTGCCTCCATTACCTGGATATGGGCACTGTCACGAAGCATAATATCGCATAAGGCTGCGGTTGCCGAGGTTGAATGGATCATCCCCCGAAATCCCTGCTTATAGAGTATCGGAAGCTTTCCTGAATGGTCCATATGCGCGTGCGTTAAAAGCACCGCATCGATCTCTGCCGCTGAAATCGGAAGCTTTTGATTCTCGAAAGTATCTTTTCCCTGCTCCATTCCGCAATCAATCAGAATATGTCTGCCGCAGGCTTCCAGATAGAAGCAGCTGCCTGTCACCTCATGGGTTGCCCCAAGAAAAGTTAATTCCATAAAAATCTCCATGCCTTTCTTGACTACCTGCAAACTTTGGCCCGCAAGCTCAAAGTTGCCGTCTTATCGATCGTTTCCTTGTTCCTTAATTTCCTAATTATCACGTATTCTGTGGTCTTATGTACCATTACGTACTTCAACCCAAGTATTGCGTTTTTTGCAATGCTTGGGGAAACATCGTGTTGCGAATGAAATATTGTTTCTATTACTTGTCAACACATAAATTGTGCAAATTGATGAAGTTCATACTACAAATCGGCTTTTGGCACCTCAATCAATTATTTTTTCACTTCATGCTGCGTATCATTTCTTTGGTACTCGGATCCACCCGATAGGATTCTGTAATTTTTTGAAGCGATTTATTATAGGTGAAATCATCCAGCTGGTTCTCTTTAAGATAGGATAGTGTCAAATCAGGAAGCTTTATAAAATAGATGGATACCGCCCATGCCACCGCCATTTTCACATAGTATCCCTCATGCCCGATCCGATCAAAATGGGCAAAGGCAAGCGGGGCATATTCCGGAAGGACATAGTAATCAAGCAGCATCACAACGCCAAACCGAATCTCATATTCCTTATCCGACCGGAGATAGGGCTGTAAAAACTCCCAGAAGCGTTCCCGGCTGCTCTCTGTCACTTTAAGGGTGCTACAGAAGCTGTCACAGACCGGCCAACAGTCTATCTTTGGTATAAAAGCAGCGGTCCAATACAGTTTTTCCTCAAGATCCGTCTGGCATTTTCCAATTACCATTCCCTGCAATAAGACTTCTTCCATTGAGATGTCTTTTCCATCGGTATCCTCCATTGCTTCCTTTAGATAGGCTCTCCAGTCTCCTTTTACAATTTCGCTGGCGAGCTTTCTAAGAACCGGAAGGCGGACACCAAGTATATTTGTCTTTCCCGGTGTCAGCTTCTCTGAGAATACCCGGTATTTCTCTTCCGATAGTTCATATAGCCTTTCCTGAATGCATTGTCTTTTGTTTGTCATTGCTTCCCCCTCCCGTTTTCTTTCCGCCGGTCTACATCGCAAGTCGGAGCAGCTTCTCCCGGTCTTGTATTTTGATGGTACCTCTACCGAGATCGACCAGGCCTTCATTTTGAAAATACTTTAGCATTCTGCTCACTACTTCCCGCGCTGTTCCAAGATCATTCGCGATCCGCTCATGAGTTATTTTTAAGGTATTCCTTCCTTCGATATTGACCTGATCCAGTAAGAAATTAGCCAGCCGCTTATCAAAGCTTGAGAAGAGAGCCTGCTCCATAATCCACATAACATCCGAAAAACGGGACGCCATTAGATCATTTGTGAATGCCTGAACCGCTATGCATTCGTTCGACAGCTTAAGGAACAATGCCGTTGGAATAAGGTATGCTTCCGTAGGTTTTTCCACCTCAACAAAGATATCAAAGGTAATGCTTTTTAAGATGCAGGATGCGGAGAATATACATACATCACGCTCAAACAGCCGGTACAAAGTGATCTCCTTACCGGTTTCCGACAGGATATATGCCCGTACCTGCCCGCTGTGAATTAAAAATAAACCGGCACATTTCTCCGAACCCCCGCGCATGGATTCGCCTACCTCCAGGCGCTTTTTCACTACGGTCTGCTGTAATAATGCTCTCTGTGAATCCGCTAGATTCTTCCAAAAGCTTAAGGTATCCTGTAAATATAGGATATCGTCCTTCCCTAACAATCGCTCTCCTCCAATCTGAATGCCAATGCTCTACACGAGGCACGAATTTGATGAAATGCAAGCAAGACAAGCATAGTTTTACCTTATGCTTGCCTGCATCATTTCCTATAGCGAGTTATTTTCGATATCCTTAGTATACCTTAAACTTCCAACATTCTCAAGATATCTTTTTTCGGTCGTACACCAATTGCAGTTGCAGATACTTTACCGTCCTTCATTACCATTAACGTCGGTATACTCATAACGCGGAACTTAGATGCCAATTCTGACTCCTCGTCTACGTTGATCTTACCTACCTTAGCGGTGCCTTTCATCTCTTCTGCGATTTCATCTACGGTAGGCGCTACCATACGGCAGGGGCCGCACCAGGAAGCCCAGAAGTCCAGCAGGACCGGTTCCTTCGAGTTTAATACTTCTTTTTCAAAATTATTCTTTGTGATTTTTATTGTAGCCATACGAATTCCTCCTAATAATAAAATGATATGAAAAGCATTTTGCTTATTTCTTGTTTTAAAAACTTGCATATGCTCACTACGCTTTTACTATATCATGAGTAAGGAGCACTCATGATCATTAGCTCCGCTCGTATATTACAAGTAAACTTGCATATGCTCACTACGCTTTTACTATATCATGAACGAAATACGGTTCATGATCTTTAGCTCCACTCGGAAATTGCAAGTAAACTTGCATTTCCTCATTACGCTTTCACTATATCATGTTATTAATATGGCTTCTGTGATGATATCACAAAACTGAATTTATTTTCATAATATTTGTTAATTTCTTTATTGGTATCGAAGTTTACCTTAACCTTCCTACCGTTCCTCTCTGAAATAATTCACTCCGCATGCCGCAGGCTGAGAGCCTTTCTTCGACTTTCTCATAGAGGTAATAACAAGGACGATCGTTGTTGTTAAAAATGGAAGCATTACATAAAATGCATTCGGAATTGTTATGATATCCTTTGGCACGTAGAACTGCAATACACTGAAAGCTCCGAATACCAGGGATCCGAAGATTGCCTTGGCAGGGCTCCAGCTGGCAAAAATAACGAGTGCTACGGCAATCCATCCCTGGCCGCTCACGACACTGCTGTTATTCCATACACCGCCGCCGTTAATTAGGGATAAATACGCTCCGCCGAGACCGCAGATTCCGCCGCCAATACAGATATTAACATATTTTATTAAGGTAACGTTGATTCCTGCAGCATCAGCAGCACCAGGATTCTCACCGACCGACCGCATATTTAATCCTGCCTTCGTCCGATACAGATACAGGCTGCCAATAATTGCAAGGACAATTGCCAGATAAACGATTGGGTTGTGGGAGAAGATCAATTTCCCGATCACCGGAATATCTCCCAAAATAGGCAGCGGTCTCTCTGCGATCATTTCCATAAAGTGATCCGATAATTTCGGAGAGCCACCCGCCTCACTAATCATCTTCTCACCGAAGAATTTTGCAAAACCCGTTCCGAATATCGTTAGGGTCAAGCCGGTAACGTTCTGGTTTGCCTGGAAGGTTACCGTAAGCAAGGCATAGATCAGCGCTGCAAATGCACCGATTCCAAACGCAGCCAGTAATGCCAGTACCAGACTTTCCGTATGATAACCCACGGAAAATCCAAGGAAAGCACCCATGAACATCATCCCCTCTACACCAAGGTTAAGATGACCGGATTTTTCTGTAATGATTTCACCTGTTGTACCAAACAGCAGCGGTGTACCTGCTTTGATTGCTGCAAATAGGAAGTTAATTAACATGATACGCTCCCCTCTCCCTGCTTCTTCTTACAAAATACAAAACGATAGCGGGTAAAAAAGTCAAATCCCAGGATGAAAAATAGTATAATTCCCTGGAGAATACCGGAAACTGCAGACGACATCCCAAATGTACTCTGCATCACGCTGCATCCTTTCTCCAGAACAGCAAAAAGAACCGATACCACCAGGATGGTCACCGGATTAAGTCTCGACAGCCATGCTACCGAAATCGCAGTAAATCCCACCCCGCCTGTGATACCTTCACTCAGGGTATACGCTGCACCGGTTGCCTGGATCATTCCGGCAAGTCCGCATATGGCACCGCTTAGAAACATCGTTCTTAAGACAATTTTTTTTACATTCATTCCGGCATAGCGCGCGGTATTTACACTCTCTCCCACAATATCGATCTCATATCCATGCTTACTGAACTTAATATAAATAAAGACCAGCACCACCAGAATAAGAGCGATCAGCCACCCGGCATGCACCCCCAGAAGCTGATCCAGTCTGGCGTTCTCGCTAAAGGACGCAATTTTCGGGAAACCGGAAGATGCGGGATCCCTCCAAGGCCCTTCGACTAGATATTTAATCAGATACAGGGCAATGTAGTTAAGCATCAAGGTAAATAAGGTTTCATTCGTACCGTATTTTGACTTAAAATAAGCCGGAATAAGACCCCAGATACCGCCGCCAATCATACCAGCTACAAGCATAAGCGCAAGCAGCAGCCCATGCGGAAGATGGTCATAAAACAACGCAAAATAGGTTGCGAAAATGGCACCCATAATAATCTGTCCTTCTGCTCCGATATTCCAGAACTTCATCTTGAAGGCAGGGGTAATTCCAAGCGCTGTAATTAGAAGTGGTATGGCAAGCTTGATCGTCCCCTTCCTTGCAATACTGCTTCGCCAGGCGCCCTTCACTATCGTAGCATATACGAGAAAAGGGTTCTGTCCGATTGCCAGAATGAACAGGCCGCCTGCCACCAGAGAGGCTAATACAGCTACGATCGAGAGAAGCAGCGTCTTTGCTGCGGATATTTCGGTCTTTTTAACAACATGAACCCAGGGTTCATGAGATCTTTCCTGCCCCGCTTTACGCATGTCTGCGCCTCCTTTCCTGCCCTTTGGCATCGGTCATTAACAAACCGATTTGCTCCTTTGTAGCAGATTTTGTATCAACAATTCCAGTTACCCTGCCATGGCATAATACCATAATACGATCACATAATTCCAACATAACATCAAGGTCTTCTCCGATAAAGAGAATTCCCACACCTTTCTTTTTCTGTTCATTTAAAGAATTGTAAATGGTATAGGAGGAATTAATATCAAGGCCGCGGACTGCATAAGCAGTGATTAATACATTCGGTTCCGATTCGATTTCTCTTCCTAACAATACCTTCTGAACGTTACCGCCGGACAGCCTGCGTACCGGCGTATCCACACCAGGGGTAACGATTTCCAGCTCCTTCACAAGACGTTTTGCCGTTTCACGAGCCTCCTTCTTTCTTACAAAAGGGCCCTTTCCTTCGTTATACTTCTTAAGAAGCATATTATCAACCATTCCCATAGACGCGGCAAGTCCCATTCCCAGACGGTCCTCCGGGATAAAGCTCATACTGATTCCTATTTTAATAATCTCATTCGGCGTCTTGCCGACAATATTTTCATCGTGATATAGGATGGCGCCTTTTTTAACCGGAAGAAGTCCGGCAATTGCTTCGCAAAGCTCCTTCTGGCCGCTGCCGGCAACCCCTGCGACACCGAGGATCTCTCCCCGGCTTAGATCAAAGCTGATATCCTTGATCATCTCGACACCTTCCTCATTCGCCGCTGTCAGGTGATGAATCTCCAGAAGGTTCTCATTGAAATTGGTCTCCGGATGCTCGATCGACAATTCCACCGGTCTGCCAACCATTAATTCTGTCAGCTCCTGCGCATTGGTATCCGCTGTATTCACGGTTGCAACACTTTCCCCCTTACGAAGAATGGTTACTCTGTCACTGATTTCCAGAACCTCATTCAACTTATGTGTAATAATGATAACCGCACAGCCTTCCTTTTTCATCCGCCGAAGGATATCAAAAAGACGGCTTGTTTCCTGTGGAGTCAAAACCGCGGTCGGTTCATCCAGAATCAAAATATCCGCCTTGCGGTAAAGGACCTTTAAGATCTCCACGGTCTGCTTCTCGCTTACCGACATTTGATAGACCTTTTTCTCCGGATCGATATCCAGCCCAAAGCGTTTGCTGATCTCACGAATCTTATCATATCTTGATTTCTTAAGAAATAATCCCTTCTCTTTGGTTCCAAGAATAATATTATCCGTAGCGGAAAGAGCATCCACCAGCTTAAAATGCTGATAAATCATACCGACTCCCAGCCGAATCGCATCCTCCGGAGAATTAATGGTTACCAGCTGACCATTAATATAAATGGAGCCGCTATCCGGTTTATAGATACCGGATAGCATATTCATTAAGGTAGTTTTTCCTGACCCATTCTCTCCAAGCAGGGCAAGAATCTCTCCCTGCTTTACCGATAGGTCTATTTTATCATTTGCTACAACGGAACCAAAGGTCTTTGTTAGCTGCTTTAATTCAATTGCCATGGTTTCTTTCATTACATTCTCCACTACTCACATCCTACTTTCCTAAAATCGCTCGCTCCCATGAAGAGGAAGCGCTATTCTTATCCCCAAAAAGATCCGAACTGGTGTTTGCATGCAAGAACAAAAATCGTTGGCTATGCCAGCGATTTTCATTCTTGACAAACGAACCAATAAAATCAATTCATCCTGTCTTTTCTATATAGTTGGAAGATACTATTCTTACGAGTGTCATAATTCATATGATAACCTGAACAGGAATAGGAACGCATATATATTCAGTTTGGCTAAGACCGGCTGACGCAGGCTGTTTATGTTCGATTTGAGACTCAGGTGAAAATAGAGCTTTCCACTAAGCTTTGAGGCTCAAAGGAGAATATGCCAAGTCAGGAAAGGCAGCCAAATGCATATATATAAGTTCCTATTCCGATCAAAACCTAACAATGAATTATGATACTCACATTAATTATTTTACTTCAACATTTTTATAGTACCAATTCATTGCACCGGTAATATCAGCATCGGTTAATTTCTCCCCTTCTGCACATACCACATTACCCTGGTTATCCTTGATCTCACCTTCAAAGACATTGTATCCGTCAACGATCTTCTTTCTTGCATCTTCGATTGCTTCCTCGGTACCCTCTGCAACATTCTTAGATAGAGGGGAAATGTCTACAAAGCCTTCTGCCAGGCCGCCGAAATAATTTTCACCGGTCCAAGTCCCATCCATTGCTTCCTTGGTTGCCTTGGTATAGTATACACCCCAATTCCAGATCGGAGCAGTTAAGTGTGCCTCCGGCGCATCCTTTGTCATATCAGAGTTATAACCAACGCCCCATACGCCTCTCTTCTGTGCTGCAAGCTGAGGTGCTGCGGTATCTGCATGCTGTGCGATCACATCACAGCCCATATCAAGTAGTGCTTCTGCTGCTTGTCCTTCCAGTGTAGGATCGAACCAGGTATTCGTTACCTTTACATATACCTTTGCATCCGGATTAACGGACTCAACACCCATTGCAAATGCATTAATACCACCAGTTACCTCGGAGTTATCAATATCCATAGCTGCTACATAACCGATTTTATTCGACTCGGTCTTTAAACCTGCTGCAATTCCGGAAAGATAGCGGGCCTGATAGATACGGCCAAAGTAGTTGTTAAAGTTAGATCCATTACACTTATAACCAGAACCATGGGAGAAATAGACCTCCGGATATTCTGCTGCCAATTGCTCCATCGTATCCATGTAACCCCAGCTGGTACCAAAGATGATCTTTGCGCCTTCTTCGATGCACTCCTCCATTGCTGTACGGATTGCTACTGCATCGGTATCGGATACATTGTTTTTACGAATAATCTGATTATCGGAAAGACCGAGCTCTGCCTGCATAGCTACAATACCCTGATCATGAGCGAAGGAGTATCCAGCACCATCTGCAGGATCACCGATATGAATAACACCTACCTTAAAATCGGAGTTATCTGCTTTTTCTTCTTTATCCGCATCCGCTTTCTCTTCTTTATCTGCGGATTCTTCCTGATTGACCTCTGTATTTCCTGGATTTTCTGTTTCCTTTTCTCCTCCGTTCTTTGTACCACAAGCGGTCAAAGATACAACCATCGTAGCAACAAAAATACCTGTTAATAATTTCTTTAACATAAGTAATCCTCCCTTTTTCCTTGCGTGGATATCCCATCCACTGTTGCTTAGTTTAATTCATATATAATAAAATTAATACTTACCGAAAATGAACACCAGTTTCCTCATCCATCGAATCAATGATGGCTAAGGATTCCACTCTAACACCGCTCTTTCGTACGAGCTCTCCGCCCGTCTGAAAACCTTTTTCAATAACAATTCCTGCACCGACCAAGGTTGCACCTGCATCCTTAACGAGCTTTGATAGCCCCAGCAGCGCACTGCCATTTGCCAGGAAGTCGTCAATAATCAGTACCTTATCCTCGGGTCTTAGATATTCCTTGGAAACAATAATGTCATATACTCTGCCATGGGTAAAGGATTCGACCCGGCTGGTATACACATCTCCTGCAATATTTTTTGTCTGATTCTTCTTCGCAAAAACGACTGGAACGTGAAAACTCTGCGCCGCAATACAAGCGATACCGATTCCGGAAGCTTCAATGGTTAGAATTTTAGTAATCTCGCTATCGGCAAACCGCCGTTTGAACTCTTTTCCAATTTCCTCAAATAGTTCAATATCCATCTGATGGTTTAGGAAGCTGTCTACCTTTAGTACATTCCCTGCTCTGACTTTTCCATCTTTACGAATTCTGTCTTTTAAAAGTTTCATACTTTTTCCTCATTTCCGCGCAGCTTTGCGCATCATGGTATATATGAATTATCATATTTAATAAGATTATCACTATTATTCGTTTTATGTCAACTATCTTATCGGATAATGTCGCTTTTTTCAATTTAATTAAACTAATGAATGTTATAATTAGAATTAATAAACGTCATAAACGTCAAATCTCCCCATAGCTTGCCCTATTTTGTTATATTTTGATGCGGTTAAAAATATATTACTACTGTAACAAATAGGAGAGGTAGACAAATGTATACACCGATCAATCCGGTAACCAACCCTACCGATGAGGAAAGGCATCGCATGCTGCAAGACACACTGGAAAATGCAGGACGCCCCGAGGATTATGAATATATATTAAAAAACTTAAGCCCACCGCCCGATATCACAAGCATTGCCTCCTCTGGAGATATGCGGGGCATAAAAATTGGGGTTCTTGGCGGCGGAATTGCTGGTATGGCAGCTGCCTTTGAGCTTCGTAAATTAGGCGCTGACATAACTATATTGGAAGCTTCAAAGGACCGAATAGGCGGAAGAATCTATACCTATTATTTTGATGATGATGGAAAACTCTACGCCGAATTTGGCGCAATGCGTGTTCCGGTATCCCACGAAACCTCCTGGCATTACATGAATCTGTTCCATTTAGATACGGAAACAGGGACGACACCGCACTATAATAATTTTCTATACGTACACAATACCAGATTACGCGTAACGGATTCGGTGGAGCAGTATCTTTATCCGAAATATGAGCTTACTCCACAGGAAAGGGCAACACCATGGGGTGAGTTAATCGATTTTGCTTTTGAATATCAGATCCGGAAGCTCCCTCCCGAGGTTCGTGCCCAGATGCTGCAGATCCTGCCGGAATATTCACCCGAATACCAGCCGCTGTTAAATTTAAGTGTACGGCAATACCTAGAAGCCATCGGCTTAAGCCAGGGAGCAATCAGCCTGCTTACCGGAACTTTCCCCATGACCGGCGCTCTGTTAGACGTCAGCTACAGCGAGACCTTAAGTGAAGACTATAGCATGGATTTTGTAAACACCTATCTTATCCAAGGCGGTTTTGTTAAACTCCCGCTCGCCTTTTATCAATCCTTTCAAAATGCATATCCGGCACAATACAGCGCAATACCTCCTTCCCTGATCGGGACGGCAGCCTACCAGCCGGGCAGCTATGTAACCGGGATCTACCAATCTGCGTATCGGGATAAGGTGATTGTACGCTACCGGCATGACGGGGAAGCCAAAGATTTCGCCGAGGTATTTGACTATGTTGTCTGCGCCCTGCCCTTCTCTGTTTTGCGGGAGGTTGAAATAATGCCTTTCTTTCGAAATCAGAAAATGCAGGCAATTTATGAATTTAATTATGCTGATGTACAAAAAACCGCCTTTTTATGTAACCGGCGGTTTTGGGAAAGAGATGCATCCTATGGAAATATTCTGGGCGGTATTTCCTTCACGGATCTGCCCATTCAATCGATTATCTATCCGAGTGATCATAATTACTGCCCGGAGGACACCCTATGCTCTCCGGAAGACCCCGGCATTTTGATCGCTTCCTATAACTTAAATCAGCAGGCAGTACGCGTAGGAAATTTAGAGGAGCGGAGACGTTACCGGCTGATACGGGAAAATGTAGAGGAGGTACACGGTTTACCAAGAGGCTTTCTAAATTCCATCGTGGATTCCAGTAAAACCGTTGATTGGTATCGGGAACCTCTCTTTCGAGGAGCCTTAACATTTGCCCTGCCCGGTCAGAAGAACAGCTTAAGCTACGCTATGACGCTGCCAGAATACAATAACCGTGTCTTCTTTGCCGGAGAACATATCGCCAGCAAGCACGGATGGATACAGGGATCCTTATATACCGGCAAAGCAGCTGCCAATCAAATCGCATACTCCTATAAAAAACGGCCGTGACAAACCATATTAACCCCCAGTAGCAAAGAGTTTGCCTTGGCAAACTCTCGCGCCAAGCGCGTTCTGCCGCAGGCAGATAAATACCTTACGCGCAAGTGCGCATCCTTAGCGGAGCGTTTTTTGTCGTATAGGGCGTAATTTCCGATACGATAAAAAAGGGGCTGTTGCAACATAAACACAAAGATGCAAGGAGGTCTGTGATCTTCCTGTAATGCACTGTTTGAAAGACAGATTGTTCATTTTGCTTGCCATAAGCGAGCAAATTTATATATTTGTACGATTATGGTATACAAAATAAATGATCTGTCTTTCGACCTGTGTGTGAAGGAAGGTCCTTGACCTCCTTGTATTCAATTGCAGCAGCCCTTTTTTCGTAAGCTTAATTTATTTACCGATATCCATCCAATGCTCATATGCTTCATACAATTCCATGATTGCATTCGGCTTGTCCTTTGTATGAATTGCCCCGCGAAGCCGTGCAATATTTGTAGTAAAATCCTCTATCTCATCCTTCTCTGCACTGAATTGCACCCGGTGTGATACTTTTTTCCACACTTTTGATAAGTGATCTGTATTTTTATCGGCTTCTTCCCATTGATCCTCGTTAATATTCTCGATCACTTTCTCAATTGATTTTTTAACATCATCATTCTTTGTGATGGGACCCTTAAGAAAACTATTGCTTAGCATTACTACAATAAAAAGCGCAAGCGCAGCGATCGGAATAGTCCGAACCAAAAACTTTCTCATGCTTCTTTCCTCCTTAAAACGGTCCTTTATAATCACCGATATCAAGCGGTTTCTGAATATGGTCCTCATATTTGTCAATATAAAGAGTGCCTCCCTTATTCAAGGTCGCTAGAAACACCTCGGAAACACTATGAATCCCCTTCTTTTTCAGCTGATCCATCAGCCACTTCTTATCCTTTTTCAACTGCCTGAGATTTTCCTCGATCAGTATTCCGTCATAGATAATCTCTGTACTGATACCGGAAGCGGGATTCTTTATATTCAAATCTTTTGCTTTAACGGTTTCATACTCCGGCTTTTTTAATACCGATAACTGACCGTTTGGTTCAATAATGGCAAAATCCACTTCCGATATATCGAAGACATCCTTACTTCTAAGCAGGATCATAACATCGGAAACTCTGAATTCCATCTTCCTTAATGCATTTTCCAATATCTTACCATTCATAATTATTATGGTTGGCTCACCCTCTATATATTTCGCAAAATATCTCCACTTCATACACATATATTCCATTAAAAATCCCAGAGCTGTCCAGGTAATTAATCCAACCCAATGAGACCACGCTCTACTGGTCAGATCGGTTGTTAAAGTGGCAGCAATCGATCCGATCGTTATTCCCAGAACATAATCAAAGAAAGTCAATTGGCTGATCTGTTCCTTTCCTAATATTCTGGCAAAGATAAGCAAAGAAAAAAAGCCAATAACCGCACGTACAAAAACAACTAATCCTTCATTCATTTCAATTCCTCCTACAAAAATGGAACGGCAGTACAGCTTTATCTGCTGACTGCATTCGTATTTATTATCCGGCATTTTGTAATAATTATTCCAACACTGCAAGAGATTCTCTTAACATCTTATACTCCCGAACAAATCCGCGGCATAGCTTTGTTACTGTTCACACCTGGGCAAAGTCTATCATATGATTTCGACAAATGATATCCGATAAGGAGTATTTGCATTCGTTGGTACTTTGGCTCCGTATTTTGGAGCCTTATGTACTGCTACGTAATGAATCTTAAGCGAAAGCGTCTCCGTTTCGGATACATTTGACGAAATCATTACATAGTATAATGGAGGGTGTGAACAGAAACATAATTTTATTAATAAATAGGATAAAATAGATAAAATTTGCTTTGTACCCACTAAAACTGGTATAATTATCATATTGTTCATAGAAAACTAATAATTTGAGTTATAACCATGCAAAATATAGAGATGGGTAACCATCCATATTATGATCTGGAATCAGGTTGAATGGGACTCTGCTTCTGATCGAAATAAAAACAAAGTAAGGCGGGAAATCATATGAAGAACAACATTGTTATCATTGGCGGAGGAATTGCCGCAGTAAACGCAATTAAAGCGATTCGGGAACTTGACCAGGCTTCTGAAATCCATTTAATACAGAACGAACATTACTATCCCTATTATCGTATTCGATTGACTAAGAGTCTTTTTGAGCCTCTTAAGATCGATAAATTATTGATTCAAAAGCAGGATTGGTATGAGCAGAATAAGGTTCATCTATACTTAGGTAGAGAAGCTGTTGCAGTTGATACTGCCAAGAATAAGGTATCCCTGGATAATGGAACCGAACTGGAATATGTTAAATTACTGCTGGCGAACGGTGCCGGCAATGCCACTCCTAAGATCGATGGAATTGAAAAAAGTAATGTGTATAGCATACGAAAATTCTCCGATATTGAAGCGATAAGAGCTAATGTGGATGATAAACGTGTCATTCTATGCATCGGCGGAGGCATTCAGAATCTGGAGGCAGCATGGGCGATGTGCTCCCAGGGTAAAAATGTTACCATTGCAGAATTTCAAGACCGGCTAATGCCAAGACAATTAGATGCAAAGGCCTCCGAAATCCTGCAAAATGCGGTTAAAAGGAATAATGTACAAATCCTATTAAATACAGCAATCACAAAGATTACAGGATCAAAGGAAGCGAATGGTGCCGTAACAAAGAACGGCAGGCTGATCGAATGCGATATGGTGATTTATTCGGTAGGAATACGATCCAATACCGCTCTCTATGAGAACACTCCTTTAGAGATCAACCGGGGAGTCATCGTAAACCATCACATGAAGACCTCGCTGGATCATGTCTATGCTGCCGGTGATATTGCCGAATTGGACGGCAGAGTCGGCGGTCTGTGGAGCATTGCCATGGAGCAGGGAAAAATCGCTGGCTATAGTATCGCAGGAAAGGAAGCCTCCTATTCCGCTGCCATACCGGTTACGAATATGAACGCATTTAATTTATCCATCTTCTCCATTGGAGAAATCGATGAGAACAATGCAGCCCATACCTTGGTGGAGGAATCGCCGGATGATTCGACCTATCGGAGAATATTTATTAAGGATAACCGTATCGTCGGAGCCATTATCATCGGCAATCCCAGAAACAATATGTTAATAAAGAAATATGTTGAAAATAAGCTTTCCCTGCCGGATATCGATTTTACGAAAGCTATGGTAGAGGATCTGATCCAGGCGCTGAACAAATAATCTTTCGAACGGCTAATTAAAAACGTATCCTCACTTTTTCTATTGAATATCTTCTTTTTGAAAATATAATACACTTGCTAAAATACTTATAAAGCAAAGAAGTCCAAGGATTGTTAATACAATTCCCGGCGTACTTCCGACGCTTTGTATGCGTCCGTTCAACATTAGATAGGCTGCTGTCCACGGAAAGTAACCTGCGATTGGAGAGCCGGTTAATATTACATTTCCTAAGGCGATGATAGAGGCGGCGATAACCGGAGCAATCAATCCCTTTGAATAGATTGCCAAAAAGGCAAAGGGTGTTATCGCCGCATATAGCAGAATGCTTCCATATATTGTTTTAATAAGAAAGTAAAGGGCTGTTAAAAAATTTATTTCCGCTATTTCAATTGCTATATTACAGATCACAACCAAAAAAAGAATTTCAGCCCAGGAAAGTATCATCAAAAATAAGATACAAAGATATAAGGCTATAAATTTGCCGGCTAAAAATCTTTTTTTCGATATCGGAACAACAAATAAGGTCTTTAAGGTTTTCTCGGTGTATTCTCTACTGAATAAATAGGCTGCAATAATCGAAAATACAAGCAGTCCGAATATAAGCATTAAAAACATAATCGCATTGTCATATAAACCAAATAAGGAAATATCATTTTCAGGATGTGCCAGATGATTCTGTATTCCATGCAGAATGGTCAACAAGGGAGTTCCCAGTGTTCCTACTAAGGCAATGATACATATTTTGGAGCGCTTTAGTTTTAAAAATTCACAATAAATTAGATCAGCCAATTTTTCCACCCCCGATCAAGTCGGAGAAATAATCCTCCAGCTTTTCCTCTTTCCTGTTTAATCCTGTGACAAATATCTCATTCTGGGTAAAGCTTCGATTGATCTGGGCGCATTTATCTAGCTCACGATATAGGCGGATAAAATGAGGATCGATGATCTTGTAATCGGTAATCTGAAACTGTTGCTCCAAGATTAACGCAGCTTTGTTTACATCCGAAACCTCATATTCTGCATATCTGCGATTTCGTTTATGTAATTCTTTGATATCAGTTTCTTCCAGTAAATATCCCCCGTGCATGACACCGATCATATCCGCGATTTGTTCGATTTCACTAAGTACGTGACTGGATATGAGAATCGTGGTTCCATTTTCCTTTGATAACTGTAACAGATAATTCCGGATCTCATGGATGCCGATCGGGTCAAGCCCATTGATCGGCTCATCTAAGATTAGGACTTCAGGCTCGTGCATAATTGAAGCTGCAATTCCCAATCGCTGCTTCATTCCCATAGAATATTTTCCAAAGGTCTTTTTCCTTTCTTTGTCCAGCCCAACAATTTCAAGTACGCGGTTTACGCTGTCCTTCCTATGCTTCCCCCGCAATCTTGCAAGAATCTCCAGGTTCTCGCTTCCGGTTAGATTTTCATAGAAAGCAGGCGTTTCAATAATTGCACCAATTCTTCGATAGGTCTTTAATTGATTCTTCCTATAGCCATTTCCAAATAATGTAATCGTTCCGGAAGTTGGTTTTACCAGGCTTAGAATCATTTTCATCGTGGTGGTCTTTCCAGCACCATTTCTTCCTAGAAGTGCATAAATCTTACCCTGCGGAACATGAATATCTAAATGATTTACACTGATTTGATTGCCGTACTGCTTTGTTAAACCATTTGTTTCAATCACATAATCATTCATAGCATATCCTCCCTTAAGGTAAGTATACCAACAAATTCTGACACCAATCTTTCTCAAATCTTACTTTTCTCTTACCGATTGGGAAAAATAATCGTAAATGTTGTGCCAGCTTCCGTAGTGCTTTCCACACGGATGATGCCTTTCATTGCGGTTATTAATTCTTTTGCGATGGACAGTCCCAGACCTGTTCCGGTATCAGAACGTGAAACATCACATTTGTACAGCCGATCAAAAATATAGGGTAATTTATCCTCCGGTATCGCATGACCGTTGTTACGAACATCCGTAATGATTCTGCCCTCATTCTTTTTAATCTGGATTGCGATAGCGGAGCATTCCCCATGATAAATCGCATTCTGAATAAGGTTATTGAAAATCCTTTTATATGCCGCTTGATCAATCCGTACCAGCCATTCCTGATCCGGTATGTTCACCTCGAGAGCGATTTTCTTCTTTTCCAACAAAGGAAGCCAGTCAATGATAAACTCCCGCGTCAATTCATTGATATCGTAATCCTCCATTTGATACTGCTGTTCCTTAGAGCTTATTTTGCACCATTCAAAAAGTGCATCGATCAATAACTTTAGGGATAGCGCTTTATCATAGGAGATTTGAATATATTCTTTGGTATCCTCCGCATTATTGTTGTCTAATGCTTCCAAATACCCAATCAAAGAGGCTAAAGGAGTGCGGACATCATGTGACAGGCTGGTCAAAATCTGTTTGCCTGCAATATCCGATTTCTCTAATCGTAATAGCTGCTTTCTATTTTTGTCTAAAATATGATTCAATTCAAAGGTGATATCCGCAAAAACACCTGCTTTTTTGGTAAAAATCTTTTGCTGTGGATTGGACCGTATTTCTTGCAAATCGCTAAGCCATTCTGCGGCCTGCTTATGTAAATCTCGAATATATGCAAATTGAATGATGCATAAGAAGATTACTAACAGTAAAATATAGATCATCCTAACGTACCGCCGGACTTATAACCAACGCCCCACACGGTCAGGATATGGGTCGGCATTTCCGGATTATCCTCAATTTTTTTTCTTAATCTTCTGATATGGACCATGATATTATTATCATCGAAGGCATATTCGTCATCCCATACCGCATTATAGATTTGTCTCTTCGTAAAAACTTGTCCTTGGTTTTTTGCAAAAAATAAGAGCAAATCAAATTCTTTCGCTGTTAATTCAATGATCGCATTCTCTTTACATACTTCATGTTTTAACACATCAATTGATAAATCACCTAATATTATTTTATTATTCGTATCCCTGTTTTTTCCAAAGAGCATAGAGCGGCGTAAAATGGATGAAACACGGGCTAAAAATTCACTGTTGCTAAAAGGCTTGGTCAGATAATCATCCGCACCCATGCGTAAGCCGGATACCTTATCCCCCTCACTATCTCTAGCGGTCAGCATAAGAATCGGAATATGGCTGGTTTTCCGAAGCTCTAAAAGAACCTCGTAGCCATTTTTCTTCGGAAGCATAATATCTAAAATAACAAGCTGGTAATCCGCACCCTGTGCCTCTTGTAATCCGCTTTCCCCGTCGTTACAAATGCTTACCGAATAGCCTTCATTTTCCAAGTTCCTTTTTAATAGTTTGCATAAGTCCTTATCATCATCAATAATCAATATTCGACACATCACTTTACTCCCTCCCCTGCTTCGTCCTTCCGTAATCTGCCGCCTTTTGCAGCTTCTTTAACATTCATAGAAGCTAAGAAAGCGTAACTTCCCTAACATCCATGTAATCCGGCATAGCGTTACCTTTGTTATAAGTATAATGCGTTTGAACAAACGATACAAGGATATAAAAAAACGGGGTGCTGCAATCTAAATACAATAGATACAAGGAGGTCTGTGATCTTCCTGTAATGCACTGTTTGAAAGACAGGTTGTTCATTTTGTATAACATAAGCTAACAAATTTTATGTCTGTACGATTATGGCATACAAAATAAATAATCTGTCTTTCGATCTGTGTGTGAAGGAATGTCATAGACCTCCTTGTATCTATCGCAGCCGTTGTTGCAGCGCCCCGTTTTTTATTGTATCTTCTTTCTTACTTTCTCCCACATATTTATTTGAAAATAATCATACGCTCTGTCACAGATATACAGCACTACCTGCCCTGCGGCAAGAAGGAATATCCAGAGTACCTTACTTAGCGTGCCCCTATAAATAAGCTTGGGTAAAAACAGCAAGATAGGAATATACATAAGGTTAAAAGCGATATATTTGATAATCCAGAAGGCAATTTTTCGATTCACTCTCCCCTTTGCCTGCGCAAGCTTCTCCCAAGTAAATTCTCTTGCTATAAGATAAAATCCCATCCCTGCATAGGTAATGCAGTAGAACTTATTCGGCGCCAGAAGAAAACCTAGCAGAATACTTGCTATGTAAAATCCGATCCCAAGCAGGATTCCGACTTCACGGATCGCAATTCCTACGCAGAAGGCTCCCGCTCCAAGTAAAAACAGAGTATTAAAGTCAAAGACCCCGCTTAGTATCATCAACAGGACATCCACCGAAAGCAGCAGGCCTAAAAATGCCATCTTCTTCGCATTTAACAGCATGGAATCAAATCGCCTCCCATACACTCACATAGCGTATCTGCACACCATAAATCACAGCAGAGATTTCCCATATCATATCCGGATCCGCCGTTCCTGCTGGTATTTTGGTATCTTTGGCTGCGCCATTGCAGCTGATTTAATAAATTACTGTATTCCACATTTCCAGGCTCCATCCCTGCCGCCTGCCGGGCATGATTGACTGCCTCAAGATTATTGCCGATCCCCGCATTGGCAATGGCACTGCAGTAATACCATCTTGCACTGCGGTTCGGGATGCCGGATAGGACATTCAGCGCTTCTCTATAACGGGCATTATTGATAAAATTATAGACCGCCTGCATCTGTACATCGTCCTCTGCGGAACCACCGTAGTAAGCAGATTGCCCATATGTGTAGGAATTTGAATTACCAGAGCCTCCCTCTCGCTGTTTCATAATCTGATCGTAAGCTTCCTGTACTTCCTTAAACTTTTCCTCCGCCAGATCCGATAACGGATTATCTACATAGGAATCGGGATGATATTTTCTGCTTAAATCCCGGTAAGCTCTTTTTACTTCGTCGTTCGTAGCGCTTGGAGAAATACCAAGCACATTATATGGATCATTTATCATTATCGTATCCCTTCCTTGTGTTTTTCTCTTTTTGTATCTTCAAATACTTAGACCAAACACCTTCATATAAGATGTTTCTTAATATATCAATATCCAATAAGCAGGGCAGCATTTCAAATTCAGCGGTACATTCGGCAAGCATAGCCGTAAGCATTGCCTTGCAGTTCTCCTCAAAACCGTCCTCATCCTTCCTCCTGATTAACGGATTATAGCTATTGTTCTTCTGATCCTTCTCCAGATCATCATAGGCATCCATGATATAGATAAATTTGCCCAGATAAAAGCCGATCTTACTCAAATGCTCTCCCCACTGGTCCTGTTTATAATCCAGCAATTCTGCCATCAATTCTCCAAAGCAGCGGGATACGATATCTATATTCTGCTCGTTGTTTTTTTCACAGATACTTAATTGTTCAATGCCCTGTTTTATTGCATCACATTGTCTCGGATATTGCTTGCAGATTTTCTTATAATATCTCTTTAGCAGCTTGGCACCGGCAAGTCCCACTGCCTTCTTTTCATCCTGCCAATCATCCAGGAGATGATGATAGGTCAGAACAATATTCATATCTGCCACATACTCCGTAAATTCATTCTGAAGCGTATTATGCTTCTGCAAAGGATGCACCATGCACCGATGCTTCCCAATCTTACTTTCACTTTCATAAAGAGAAGTCAGAAGAATAACCAGAAAGGTCATATCATAGGACAGGGTAACCTGACCAATCGGGCGATATCTCTCCTTTAGCGTTTTGCATAAGCCACAGTAATAGGCTTTATATTTATAATAGTCCTTCATTTTCAATTCAGGCTTATAGATATTAACGTAACCGAACATACTTCTCCTTACTTTTGCACGGGTCTACACACATCTTTGTATACTTTCAACTCATACGCCATATAAAACCATGAGCATGAATTAATCCTGATTTGAGTGTTAAAAGCCTTCTTAACAAATCGTTTTCATCAATTTGCACAAATCAAGGTAAAACATAAGTAATAGTAAAACAATATTTTAATGAGCAACTGTTTGAAGTCGTTGGTACTTAGATCACGTGCTTTGTGGTCTTTATGTACCATTACGTACTTTAACCCAAGGATTGCGTTTTGTGCAATGTTTGCGGAACTGCGTGTTGCGAATAAAATTTGCTTCATATTACTTGTCAATACATAAATTGTGCAAATTGATAAAGTTGGTTTATAAATCGGCTTATTACACTCAAATCAATCCTATTAAAATCTGAAGATGGCGTATGACACTCCTATCAACTTTTACAAGTATAACATAGTTTATTTCCGATTAGAATATTGCAGTCAAATTTTAAGATTTTCCTTATTAAATTTTAATGATTGGATGCAAATATACCATCCTTTATTTCATCACGATAGTAGGATTCTTAGAGTTCAAAGAGTTTGCCTTGGCAAACTCTCGAGCCGAGCGTGTTCTGCCACAGGCAGATAACTACCTTACGCGCGAGTGCACATCCTTAGCGGAGCGCTTTTTATCGTATAGGACGCAATTTCCTATATGATAAGATATCCTCGGTAACATCCCAGAGGCTGGGAAGGAAACGCAGGACTTCTTCCACACGACGAGTAAAATCCTCCGTAGAATTAAATCCAAGGTCTGACATAAGATTTATAAAGGATGGAGCATATACTTGCTGCAATTCCAGCGGGGCGTCTGCCTCAAAAATCTTATGACATCGGGAAAAGGTTGCTGCCATCCAGAAGATTGCCTCACGGTGGTAACCGGATTTGATAAGTTCACGACTTCCTTCTATTACGATCGGTCGTGCTATGGGAGTGATATCCGTGCTGAAAAAGAACGGTGTTTTTGCAACTATCGCAGCCGCATCAAATGTTTTAGCAAGTTCGTCTAAATGCTCTTCCACCCGCTTAGGCGTCAGATGAGCACAGCCAAGCAATGCCAGCAACTTTTCGTAAAAGTCTGCATGCCCGTATTCTAAGAGCACTTCACGTACAGCAATGTAGCGCCGGCGTACGGTAGGGTTACGAAGTGCAGCCAAAAGGAGAACATGCGTGGTAATTCCCGTCGGGAACAGCCAGGTTGTCACAAGTTCATGATATGATACAGAGGTATCGTATCTTTTCAGTGAATTCTCGATGCTGTTCCTAACATTCTCACATCGGCGGCGCACCCATTTTCTCTCTGCGAAGTGCTGTGACACCTCTGCTTGAATTTTATGTATACAGCCTGTCGGATCAGTGAAAATGGTATCGCTTCGCAGGCTATTTGCCAAATGATGAGATACCAAGACATTCTCCACTGAAGATAACTGATTCCAGGATAGAAAAGTGACCTCTAACAAGACATTGTTGTAGACAAACTTACCAAGCTTAAACGGGGCTTCGTCTGTTAAAACGACGACCATGATATCAATATCAGAGAACCTTGGTAACTCATCCTCCTCCTGCATCTCTACTATGGAACCGGCGAAATACGCTCCCACAAACCCCTCCACTTTATTCCCATGCTGCATAACCCATTCCTTCGCAATATTTCTAGCAAAGCCAGCCTTCATAAATATCCTCCTCCCATTTTAAGCCGTTGCCATGCTGCAAATCTAATTTTACAACTACTTCCTAACCATTTTACAAAATATTTAAGAAAAGTATAGTCTTAAAATGTTTGTAAATCTTTGGTATGATTAATTTATTAGGAAGAATAGATATAGGAATAAATTATAAAAAATATATTTGATATAAAATTATAAGAAAATAATAATTATATGCCCTATTTCAAAAATTATAACAACGATAAATTTTATTTTACAAAAAGGCAAAAATGAACAAAAAATGAAACAATTTCACAAAAAAGTTGACATATTAATTCAAATATTGTATTATTAAGCTAATTAGTAAAATTTGTAATTATTAACTTCTATTGTTTAAATAAGGCTTACTACTTATCCACTCCTACAGTTGACATTTAATCATACCCATGATATCTGTATCTAACGCGCTAAGTGTCTATATTGTAAATTCTTTCTGGAATTTATAGCTAACATGATTATAAACTCTTGTAAGCAATTTCAATTCGATCTTTAGACTTAGAATCTCTATTCTGTTACTTTCGGAATACTAAAACCAATGATTATATTACCAATATAGAGTTGTTAGATATAAAGCTCTGTTGGAGTTTCCTTTGCAAAAGAGACAACTCTGTCTAGAACTTTAAGCTTTGCACTGGCTTTTGACATTAGGCTGTATTTATCCGTCCTTAATTAAAAAAAAATTTATATCATTTTATATCGTATTGGGTAATAATTATAATCATAAATTAGGCATCAAACCTTTAATTTTATTAGCCTTCCAATGCTAATCCTATTGTTATAAAGCCATATTCCATTTCTAATGGCTGAACAGTAGCAAACGATGGAAGCAACAATAAATAACTCCTATTTGAAAATTTTGTTATTGCATTCATTATACCGGAACTGCCTATAAATAGAGTTACAGGAAAGAAAATATATAAGCTCTAATATAATTACTCTAAAGAACTGTGAATAGACGAATGGAAAAAATGTTAACAAAGCGGGAAAATAGTGCAACAGGTAAATTATATTACTGACTGCTATTGCAATACCATTATTTTTCTAGCTTTAATGCTAAATATTATTAAAATAATATAGGTAATTGCGAAACTATTTCTTGAATAATTCACATTTACTGGAGTGTTTATCCACATTTTAAGTTAAAACACTAATATTTAACCATTATCAATGCTATTTTGGCTTAATGATTATTGCTTCGAAACATGAATACTTATTTCATCTTAAAAATGGTGAGGAGATACCAAATAATATGTTTATTAATATCCAGTATTTATGCGCATTACAGCGTTTCGCAAACGCCTATATTAAAATAATATTTAGAAAGGAAAGGGATGCTTATGATTAAATTAATGTAACCGTTTAACCATTTTCCACAACACGAAAGGAGAAAAAGATATGAAAAAACACAAATATACACTTTTAGAAAAAGGGTTGGCATGTATCTTATTACTTACTATATTCCTATTTTCAGTGGATGTTACATCGTTAAACATAAGAGCAATGAACCATTCCATTGAGGATTTTATTATTGAAAATTCAATGAGCAACAAGCTAACGGAAACTATAGATATACCCGAGGCAGAAAAAGATATCATCTTTAGAGGTAATTCGTTTATTGATTTGGAAGAAGGTGAAGGCAATTCATTTATTGACTTGGAAGAAATAACGGATCCTTACATTCTTTCTCAATACGAAGCAATAACGGAAGGGTTACCTGTTAATACAGAAATCCTATGGAATTTAAAAATCATCGGAGCGGATGCACAGGATGTTCATTCACAGGTACAGGAGAAAGTAAAGGTTGCCATTATTGACTCAGGAGTAGATTATCTCGATAATATTGATGTAAAGGAAAGCATTAATCTAATCCCTGATACAGAAGTGTCTCCTCTTTTTGAAGATTACACGGGGCATGGAACTGCAATAGCAAGTATTATTGCAGCAAGCTATGATAATGTATATTCAAGTGTAAAAGGAGTAAATCCCAATATTGAGTTATACTCAGCACGTGTACTGGATGAGAACAATCAAGCACCTTTAAGTAGAGTTTTAGATGGAATCAATTGGGCGATTGAAAAGGATGTCGATATCATAAGTATCAGTTTTGGGTCAGAGGAATATTCAGAAGCTTTAAAGACAGCAATCGATACAGCTGTAGCAAGAGGAATATTAATCATAGCATCTGCTGGTAATGGTGGTGCAGATGGATTAGTGGAATATCCAGCCGCTTTTGAAAATGTAGTAGCAGTTGGCGCTGTTGATTCACAAGGGAATATTAGCGAAATGACACCAATGGGAAAAGAGTTGGATGTATTTGCTCCCGGAGTGGCAATACGTGCTACTGGTTTTGCTGGTGAAGATGTTATTGTTAATGGAACAAGTATGGCAGTACCACATGTTGTTGGTGTTTCCAGTTTGATATGGCAAAAGGATTTGTC
>SVEA01000019.1 GCA_015057615.1 Lachnospiraceae bacterium
AATTAATTCTGGCAATGTACCTAATAGATAACTATACTGATTTACTGCAAACTGCTGCAGATTTCCATAATCATAAGTTACTGTTCCAGACTGTGAACCTACAATGATGATATCTTTCCCCGCGATCTCCATATTATGAATTGCATTATTTAAATATGTAATAGTATCATATTCATGGATACTGACCGTACTGTTATACCCCATTGGAAATACATAGTCCATACCAAATAGTAATGCACTTGGTTCTGTACCAATTTGACCTATGTTGTAACCCATTTGAACGAATCGTTTTCTCAGCATCAATTGTAATGTATATTTCCCTTGCTTTGAACTAGTTCCAAATACACCAACAATCAGTTTAGTCATTCGATATAACTTTCCAAATCGATTCCATGATACATCAGTTTTATCTACATGCGGATATTGAACTAGTTTCATTTGATCTTTTCCTACTATATAATTAAATTCTTTTCATCTACTCCGTTCTCAATCCCAATCAACTTTATATTTATTATTTTAATATTGCTAATCTTTCTTAGTATATTATATACAGCTGTTCCATGCCCATATTAGTCTTCAAAGTCCTTTCTAATTTTGCCATTTTCACATGAAAAACCCAGTATTGGCTCATAACTAGCTCTTTTTTTATCAATATGAACTCCACTGTCAATTATTACTGCTGTAACCTTGTCCATATCAATACTATTTATTTGTTGAAATATTGCGCTATGCAATCTCACTCACATCCTTATAAAATTCTGCCTGCTTATTATACATTTCATAATATAATGCATCTTGATTACGCATTAATTCATTATGTGATCCAGTCTGTACGATCTCTCCATTATGAAACACAAATACTACATCACAATATTTTGTAATAGACAATCTGTGAGAAATAAATACAATACCTCTATTTTGAACATTGTGATTTATAGTATTGTAAATTTCATACTCCATTAATGGATCCAATGCTGAAGTGGGTTCATCAAGAATTAAAACTTGGCTATTCTTATACAATGCTTTTGCAATCATAATTTTTTGCTGCTCTCCACCTGATAATTCGAGACCATCGCGTTCAAATTCTTTTGATAAAATCGTATTCATTTTGTTCGGTAATGAAAATACTTTATTTTTCATATTTACTACATCTAATATTTTTATAACTTTATCCTTATCGCCATTTTCATTCGTCGATACATTTTCAAGAACAGAAAAAGCTTTGATATGGTAATCTTGAAATACCGCTGAAAAGAGGCGAATATATTCTTCATACTTAATCGTATTTATATCAATGCCATTTAACAGAATATGCCCCTCTGTAGGCTTATATAGTCGCAAAAGAAGTTTTATAAATGTTGTTTTTCCCGAACCATTTGTTCCTACAATTGATATTTTTTGATTGCTGCAAAACTTGACATTAATATTTTTCAATACAAATAAATCAACACCGGGATATTTAAAACTAACATTCGAAAATTCAATTGTAAACTCTTGATCTTCTTTATATGTGAGTCCCTCATGACGAGATTCTTCAGCAAGATTTATTAACGTCATAAGTTCTTCAATATATTTACTATAATTTTTCAGACTTACAACACTACCTGAAATATTAATCAAGCAATTAGTTAGCTGACTAATAGATGCAATAAGCATGCTAAATCCACCAATAGTAATCTGTTTGACATAAACCTTATAAGCCAAATATAAGTACATTCCACCTTCTTGTGCGACATTAAAAATCGTGGTCAATGTATTTAACCGTAAAAACTTAATCGTAATCGTAAATAACTTATGTAAATACTCTTTGTTAAACTTGCTATACTTATCTACAAGATAATCGGATTCGCCAAATACACGAATTTCTTTACCATATTTAAAATTTTGCATCAAATTCATTAAGTAGCTTGATTTTCTTTGATACGGTGCTGCTTCTTTATGCCATGCATAATCATAATTTTGTATCTTTCTATTGCATATTACGTTAATAAATACAACTGCTAAAATGATACCAATAATCAAAATATTAAGACTTGATAGAACATAAATAAGACCAATCGCAGTTAATATATTAGTAATTGATTGTGCTAAAGAGTAAAAGATTGACTCACAATACTTGGGATCCTTCGTTCTTTCAAATAAATCAAGAATCTCTGTATTTTCTATTTTATCATAATCAATTGACATCACTTTTTTTCCCAAGTAAGTGTTGTGTTTACAACTAAATGAATTCCACGTGTTCGTAACACAGGTATATAAGATACGTAATAATAAATTAATTGTCATATTTAGAATAATCATAAGAATCGAAATTTTACATACTCGTATCCAAGTTTGATTATTAAGTGGATTCATTGTTAATAAATCAATAATTAGCTTTGGAAAAATAATCATGATAAATGGCTTAATTGCTTCAAGTATAATTTGCGGAATTCGAACCAATACATATATTCTCTCTATCTTCCATATATACTTCATTATGAAAATAAAACGCTTAATATCTTGCCGCATAAATTCACCTTTCTTCTTAATTCCCACTATAACTTTCTGTATATTAGCAATTATTTCCTGGAGAGCATTCATTACCTAAAGTACAGTTATTTCCAAGCTTATTTTCTTCAGCATTCTCTCCCCACTTTTTTCCTTTTGGTAATATATTTTGTTCACCAATTTAAAATACATTTTAGAGCAAAAGAACAAAAATCTATATATTATTTTCTTCGTCGGAAACAAACCTAAATTTTATATAGATGCCTCAAAGAAAATCTATAAAGTTATTAGATCTTTGACCTTGTCTAAAACAGGAATTATAATGACTTAAATAATCATAATTTTCTATATTAATCCATTATCGTCATTGCCAGTATTTTCTCTATGTGCTTATATATTATAGTTCTAATTGACATTAATTACAATTTTTTATATAATTTTGTAATTGCTTTCATCGGTTTTGGTGATATTGTACATATATTACTCATTTTTTAATTAAATATTATATTTAATAATAATTTATTTCTTAATACTTTCATTGTATACATCAACTTAGGTCATTATTAACCGCCCAGCCCATGGCGGGCAAACTAAAAAAGGAGCGGGATTCAGAGGAATCCCACCCTAACTATTGACACAGAGCCCTCAAAAAAGATCCCCTGTTTCTAAGAGTTTCTTTTAAATATGCTTTATTATTTGGTCATAAGTTGGTCGTAAATCTTGACCTTTATTTTCTCAAACCCGCATAAATACAGGGTATAATTTACATGTTCTTCCTCATCTGGATTAATAAAATGTCTGTTTTGCCATAAATGACTGGTCATCATTTTCGAAAGATTCTCCTTCATTATAGTCATAACACATATCAGCAAAAAATTCAGTAAATACCAAAACCTCTTGATTTACATCTCCGGTTTTACGTTTACCTTTCGGGCTTAAGTTTGATATGTAACCTTACCCACCTAATCGCCTTATCAAGTTCCTGTTCGTGTCATAAGAATATAGCTCTCCAAGTCATTACAGACACCAACTTGTGGTTCACTACACTTGGCGGTAAATACCCATGGCTAGACTTTCACTAGCTAGATTAGTGCATTGCCTGCCACACAAAAAAAGGACTGATTATCTACCTACCAATCCTAATGAAAGTAATATTTAAATGCTTAAATAAAGTTCAAATCTCCAGCAATCTGCAATTGATTTTAATATAATATTCTAGGTGATTTGCGTAAACTTCGCCAAAGATTGTTGTACGCAAATTCTGTTTTGCGTATACGCAAATTTTACGCAAATCGAGTCAAGTTTCCATATCGATTCACGAGGTTTTACGAGGTTTTCAAATCAAAACCAAAAAGGCTCTAAAATTCTGTAAACAGCATATATGCAATCGTTACAGGCTTTTAGAGCCTCCTATAAAGTCATTATTAAATTATACTAAATTAACCTTACTGACCCATTTGTTTCGCAATCTTCTCAAAAAAGTTGCTTTTAGGCTTTCTTAGTTTCCCATCTGCTTTGCAACTTCTTCGGCGAAGTCTTCGCTCTTCTTTTCAAGACCTTCACCGGTCTCATAACGAACAAAACGCTTTACAGATACTGGAGCACCAGCCTCTTTGGATACATTTGCAAGGTATTGGCGAACGGATAAGTCGCCATCCTTAACATATACCTGGTCAACTAAGCAGATTTCCTTTAATTCTTTCTTTAAACGGCCTTCGAGCATTTTCACAAGAATATTTTCAGGCTTCTTGGAATTGCTAGGATCGTTTTTAATTTGAGCTAATAGAATTTCTCTCTCATGTGTAAGGTAATCTGCAGGTACTTCTGCTTCACTTACATATTTCGGAGACATAGCAGCGATCTGCATTGCAATGTTTTTTGCTGCTTCTTTCGTCACATCATTATTTACGGAAGTCTCAACTTCTACAATAATACCGATTCTTCCGCCGCCATGAATATAAGATGTTACGAAGCCATTTCCTGCTTCAATTTTCTCAAATCTTCTGATATTCATATTTTCGCCGATAACAGCAATCATGGAAGATAATTCTTCCTGAACGGATAAAGAGGTATCCAGTGCCCAAGGCTCAGCAAGGAACTCGTCCACGTTTGCTGCTTTTGTTTTAGCAGTCTGCGCTGCAACTGCTGCAACATATTCTCTGAACTTTTCATTCTTTGCAACGAAGTCTGTCTCACTGTTCACTTCTACGATAGATGCAATCTTACCATCTTCACTAATATAGGCATCTACAATACCTTCTGCTGCAATTCTGCCAGCTTTCTTCTCTGCTGCAGCAAGTCCCTTTTCTCTTAAGAACTCAACTGCTTTATCCATATCACCTTCCGTAGCAGCTAATGCTTTCTTACAATCCATCATTCCCGCTCCGGTTAATTCTCTTAATTCTTTTACCATTCCTGCAGTAATATTCATTCTATTTCCCTCCAATATAAATTTGTTCCTATATTTTACGTTCCGATAAAAATGAATCTATCTTATTATTTCCCTACGCTATTTATAAAAATGCTTCAACCAAATTGGTTGAAGCATTCACATACTATTCTGTAACCGCTTCTTCCATCTCAGCATCCACGGATGCTTCCTCAGCTTCTGCAGTATCATTTAACTGCATTCCCTGATTTGCTTCGATAACAGCGTCAGCCATCTTAGATACAATTAATTTAACGGCTCTGATAGCATCATCATTACCCGGAATTACATAATCTAATTCTTCCGGATCACAGTTTGTATCTGCAATACCAACTAAAGGTATACCAAGGTTATGTGCTTCCTGAATACAAATTCTTTCCTTTTTTGGATCTACTACGAAGATGATATCAGGGATCTTCTTCATATTCTTAATTCCGCCAAGGTTCTTCTCAAGCTTATCCCATTCCAGCTTTAATTTTATAACTTCTTTCTTAGGAAGTACATCAAATGTACCATCCTCAGACATCTTCTCGATTTCTCTTAATCTCTCTATTCTGCTACGAATGGTTTTGAAGTTGGTAAGCATACCACCTAACCATCTTTCATTTACATAAAACATACCGCAGCGTTCTGCCTCTAACTTGATTGCATCTTGCGCCTGTTTCTTTGTACCTACAAAAAGAACACTTCCGCCATCAGCAACAACATTCTTAATTGCTGTATAAGCCTCATCTACTTTACCTACTGATTTCTGTAAGTCAATAATGTAGATTCCGTTTCTCTCTGTGTAGATGTACTCCGCCATTTTAGGGTTCCATCTTCTTGTTTGGTGTCCAAAATGTACACCGGCTTCCAATAATTGTTTCATTGAAATAACGCTCATAATTTTACCTCCATTTGGTTTATATCTTCCGCATACATCACATCCCAGACAGACCAGTGATTGGCACCGTGCCCAAAATCCATATGCGTGTGTTATTTAGACGTTGAGATTATACCATAATACAGTAGCCTTTGCAAGTTCTTTTTGTTTTAGCCAGCTCTGAAAGGTAAATCTTTTTATATCCTCAATTGAAAAAGTAAAACTCATGTCTTTCTGCCTCTTTGCATCCTCCCCATTATTCTATATGAAGTCACTGCATATGCTGCATACCAGATCAGAGCCAAAATATATTTTTGCTTCCAGTACATCGTTATGGTAATTCACCTTTTCCTGCTCTTCCCTTTGTTGTGATGACATTCCAGGCACTTTTCATTTATCCGCCTGTTACCGGAATAAAGCTGCGTCCCGTCTATTATGATAAGCCATTTCTTCATGAATTTTACATCATCAAAGCTTTTTCTGCGAATCAGCTGATATACCATGTCTTGAATTACTTTTTGTAACTCATCAGGATTCAACCGTTCCAGATATTCGTTTTCGGTTACATGATGTGGCAGGTATTCATCCAAATCCACTCCCATAAACGCTGCGATATTGTCTATAATCTGCTGATTGTTAAATTTGTCTGTCATATCCTTATCCTTCATGCTTGTAATACCGGCGATGCCTTTATAATAGAGCTGTCCCAGCATAATCCGATTTGTATATGTGATATAACCCTGATGTCTTGGATCGACTGTCTGGCCAAATCTGTTGAATAAATCAGGACAAAATCTTCTCTGGACCATATTACATGCCTTAATTGGATTCTTTTCAAGGGCTTTCGCAGCCCTATCTTCTTTTCTTCCCATTGTATACCTCTCTGCGAAAAAGTTTTTCTTCATGATATGTCATATGATCAACCCCTTATCTATCGTTTCTGCTTTTGATATATATTTCTTCGTTTGAACATTAATATCGGGAGTATCAGGCTTCCTGGTAAATGCCACTTGAACTTTAAAATTTTTATTCGAATCTAGTAAGAATTTCCATGATTTTTCATCCTTTTTTCCATTTATAAAGATTGTTAATTTGGGATCATCATTTATTACGTCGCGATCTTTGATTTCTACAGGATTTTCCCCTGGAGCTATGGTTGATTCCACCTTAAGAGTGCCCTCTGCTTTTGGATTTTCCAACGGTAAAGGATATGCTGGGATTAAATTGGTTCCATAATATTTTGATTTTAAATAAACATATTCAATATAATCATCATCTGCACCCCATAGTCCACTTTTCCACGATACATTAGTACCATTAATGATTGGTTTAGTCCTAAGTATTCTGTTAATAATGGCCGATCCCCATAAGCCCTCAGTATTGGCATATGTCCGAATTACCTTCTCATTACTCTTTGACTGTTTAACTACACTAAGTCGCAATGCTTCCAGTAACCGGTCATAATAGGTTGTACCTTTCCCCTGTTTTAATAAACCTGCTGCAATTTTATCTGCTGTCGTTTTATTCGTTAGAGAGTATTCTCTATCTATACAAAGAGCTCTTTCTACAAAATCCTCGCACCCCGAAATGATATTGACCTGCTTATCATTTCCATTTACATCAACCCATCCTCTAGCTGCAAACCCGGCAGAAATCGCTATATTACAGTCATTTTCCTTTTCAAAAATTCCTATAGCATACTTATTAATCACATCTTTCCATTTGGCTTCGGCAGTTGACCCTTGAATCTGTGTATATATAGTCATAAGCAAATCCATATAACGTAATCTTAATTCGGCAGCATCTTTTAGGTCAGCATCTCCAAGTTTATTAGGATTAATTCCTAGTTCATCTATATGTAAATATTCATCTATACGCTTAGTTACACTAAATTGGCTCGTTTTATCATCTAATTTTGTTATATAGCTCCAAACCTTTTCACACTTTATATTTGCATTAGCAACTTTACTCTGATCAATTATTAATTTCTTCCATTTTGGCAAGTCATTTACTGATAACTTGACAAGACAATCATAATAAACCCCTTTCTTGAAATCCTCCGATTTTTCATAGGATTCTTCCATCATTAAAACTGCCTTCATATCCTTTGCTTTGGAAGTAATGCTTTGTGTAGAGGGATCAAGGATGTCTGTTCTCTTGACAGCAGAAAGATTCGTAAACCCATGCCGCTTGATATATGCTCTTAAATCATAAGGAATAATAGCTACCGTATCATCCCCATAGGCGGGAATGGTGTTCTCAAATTCTTTGATCATTTTCTTTTGACCATCTACTTGAGCCATAGTGGTTAAGTAATAGGGATTAAGCAAAAAAACTGTTGACCTTGTCATAACCCAATATTGTCCGCCATATTTAGTAGGCACTTTTACATCACCTAATTTCCCCGATTCTCCCACACTCCAACTATTCCCAGCTTTTAAAACCTTCGTGCTGGCCGAAAGAAAGCAGATAAGTATTAAGCTCAGAGTAATCAATCGTCTGTAATATTTATTCCATATTGGTAACAATTTATTTTTCAAAACAAATCACCCTCTCTAACTATTATATTTTCTCGTTAAATAGTATACAGATTTAATCTGTTACGAATTCAACCTATCATAGTCAGAACTTGGCTATATTTGTCAATACCTCTCTAAATAATTTTCAATCATATTTAATAGCATAAGTTTCAAATATTCTAATTCTATATTGCTACCTCTTAATTGCAGATATTTTTCAAGAAAACAGCCCGTAGTTTTAATAATTACTACGGGCATGTTTTACTTCATTACCATTATCTAAAATAATTTAATATATGGTGCTCTACTACAATTACGATATCATCTTGGACACATAACTTATAGCTCTCTATATTTTAATTCAATTAGATAGTGCTCGTTTATAAACTTTAATAATCAAATTTATAATCAGTATCATCGAATATTTTCTCTTTTTTACCGTTAGCATCTATAACATATACCTTCAAATATCCGTTTTTATAAGTTGTCTGCAATTTACCACCATTTAATGCCGGTTCAAGAATATATAACGACGTTTCGTCCCATATATCACCTCTTAGCGTTTCATCACTACTTATTATAAATCGATGACTTGATATATCAGAAGTTTTATAACTCAAATAATTCTTGCCGTCCTTTTTATAATTCAGGGTTAACTTTTGAGATTCCGGTTTTTTGTCTACAACAACATAGAATGCATCACAGAATTTATCATCATATCGATATACGATTGCAATTCCTTCCTTTACACCGACCATTTTATTATTTTCAATCTTTACAATAGATTCATCCGAAGAAGATACGTTCGTGGACAAACGATCCTTCGGTAGTTTAACCGATTTTCCTTTCTGTATGAATTGCTGTGGTCTATCACAATCAATTAACCACGCGGGAAGATGCGATTTTCTTGCTGTAGATAAATAGAGTAACTTCTCATCTTGTGTTTTAAGAAACTCTCCATTAGTAGTAAGAAATTCATTATTTACATCAAAGGTATAGTTTTCTATCTCCTCATCTGATATAATTCCATTCTCATCATAATATAAACTTCCCTGTAATGTCTCACCTGCTTCATTCGTGTAGGTTCCTTCTCCAGCGTAAATATAATCTAAATATTCACTTCCTAAAAAGAGATTACCTCTATCAGAATATAAGTCATAACAATAATATACTCCCTCTAATAGAATCTTACTTACACATAAATCCAATAATGCCGGTAGTAAAGTTGTATTAAAACCTAAGTTTTTAATTAACAAATGTGACCCTTGATTAATTCCTGTCCCTGTCAGCTTTTTCACTAATGCTCCATAAGCAGCAGAATCAATGTATGTTTCATAACTATAATAGCTCATCGTTATAGTATTATGCAAATATTTAGAAACTTCAGCAATTCTTTCCTTATCCGAATTACATTGATCTAATTTTAGAATTTTTAAAATATCCTGAGCAGTCTGATCCGTTTTCTTTGCATAATAGTTCCTCCCCGAGGAAATAAATTCATCTTCTTTACTTAGTCCAAAGAAAGATGTTATGGAATCTAATTCTATTCGTTTTACCGTAATGTTATATTTTATGATATTGTTGTTATATGTATATTGATAGATGGTAGCCTTCCCCGGACGAAGTCCTACCATATAGCCATCCCATTCCTCCTTTTTTTATCATATCGGCATTCGATGCCAACAATACTACTATCACTTATTTTATATTTACCTTGGGGGGTATACACAGACTGACCTACAATAGCATTGACAAGGCTCTTTTTAATACCTACATTGATCGTCATATCGTACTCTTTTAGTATTGTTGATGCTCCCGCTGTATAAGTAGAAATACTCATTGAATTAATTATTAGTACTAATATTATTAACCTTAATATTATTTTTTTCATAATCCTCCTTTTAGAACTCATCTTTGTATTTTTAAATATATTAGTGTTTACCTCTGTGTATTAATATTTAGAAATGTAGTTAATTCATCCATATAATGGTATAATAGTCCATTTGGTATATTATGTCAAATAAAATTTTAGCTATGTTATTTACGAATTTGTAAAATAGAACCTAGCAGATTTGAAATGGCAGAAAAAATCGGAAATATTCTGCAATTTTTTCATCGCGGAATATCTCCGATTCGTGGTAACTTTTATTCAGTTCTGAAAGGTAAAAATAATTCGCATTAATTTATCCTTAGAAACAAACTTCTCTATAAAAAAATGTATAATGAAAGAAAAAACTTTTTCGCAGAGACGTATACAATGGGAAGGAACTTAAGTAATAGGATATATTTTAAATAACTCCATATTCTTTTAATAGCTGCTCAATCTCTGTTCCTGCTATTTGCTTTAAAATTTTTCGTCGAACCAGGGGCGGCAAATCCAGCTTTGGCTTTTCTCCATCCAGCAGACATGTTCCTGCATTTAACAAAGAGCGGATATCGTATTTGGAGGCAAATACCTCTGGTACTCCTTTTTCAACTCCGGTCAAAACATAGTTTTCAACTCGAAAAAATTTGATCCTCAGAGCTGTGTTTGTCCCTCTGATCCATCGAATAAAAAACCAAATTCCCTTTCCTACTGAAATTTAAGTTTTTACACAGTCTTGATCTCCATTGTACTTAAAGCAGATTTATAATATTAACGAACATAACCTAAAAAATGCTGGTCATATTTTCAAGGATGGTTTCACTTTTCATATCATGTGTAAAATCAGATAATTATAAGTATTATTACATCACTTTACATAAAATTACAATTTTGTTATTATATGTAATATACAATGTTAGTAAATTACGAAAGGAGAGGATATGAAATGGCACTTAGTCTAATCATTACAGTACCAGTTTTATTGCTGATCTTAGTACTATTCGGTATTTTACTGAAATATTTACTGAGAAATAGAGATGCAACTCCTATTATTCTTTTAGGAATACAAATTTCAATCATCGGTATTTATTTTTCATTAAGTACATACTGTAATTTGAACGGCTATGAAATTATTATAGTTCTTGCGGGTTTCGTATGTTCTTTAACCGGTTTATTAAAAAAAGAGCATTAGAAAAGAAGGCATCAAAAAAAGGAAACTAAAAATGGTAACAGAACCGCCACTTTCCGGCTAACGCTCTGTTACCATACCTCAAAAGTGAACCACGACCAGCCTAATATGTAATAACGGGTGAAATTCACTTTCATAAAACTCGTTTTTTAATTTTTTAAACTTGATCCTCGTTATTCCGCAATTTTTTTAATTATATCATCATAGGAAGCATTCTTAGAGAACGTAAATTCCCCTATCAAAATCTTCGTTGATTTTCCGGCTTTTACGATATAATTATTAAATTTCTTTGCATCATCAACGATTCCCGCTTTATATAGAAGCTTGGAAACTGAATCCGAAGTCATTCCCTGCTTTATTGTTATTGTTGCTTCTTCATGATCCGTCTGTGTGGTATTTTGAGTTGATTTAAATGCTGTATCGGATGATTCTGCGGCTGACTCCGAGGTTTGTCCTGTTGTTGCTTTCTCGTCCGTTTCCGCTGTCTGTCCTTCTGCCAGCTCTCCGCCCGTTCCTATTGCCTGTCCTTCTGTAGATTTCACACTCTGCTCCGGGGTTTGACCCGCTGCCTGCCCTTCCGGTGCTTCTCCACCCGAATTCGCTGTCTGCCCTTCTGCTTTGGACTCACTGTTTGCTCCCGTTGTCTGCCCTTCCGCAAACTCACCATTCGAATTCGTCGTCTGTCCTTCCCCAAACTCACCATTCGAATTCGTCGTCTGTCCTTCCCCAAACTCTCCATCCGAATTCGCCGTCTGACCTTCCGTAGCATCCGGTTTTGCCTCGGAAGAAGAATCCTGCTCGTCCGCCTTTGCCATTTCTCCAAGGACTTTATCCAGGGGATCTTCCTCGTTCTCTGCGGTTTCCATTCCGAGTCCTTTTGCCAAGTTAATAATCTCTTGATCGGATAATTTTTTCTGGTATCCGCACAGCGTAAACAGTAACGTAGTCAGAAGGATGCCGATGCCCAAGCCTCTCATATAATATTTTAATTTCATAAGTGACATACCGTACCTTTCAAATTACTTCTTTCCATAAAACAGATCAATTACTAATTTTACTTCTCCCTGTCCAAGATCCAATAATTTAGAGATTTCAACGATGGATCTTCCTTCGGAATAAAGAGATAGAATCTTTTTATTGTTGTTTGCCGTTTTATTTTCTGCCATATCTGTTTCTATCGATGCATTTGAAGGTGTTGCAGCCGGTTTTACCAACGGCTTCGGTTCGGATGGAGCCACTGTTTCGTTCTTCTCCGCCGAACTCTTTATTTCTTTTACTTTTCTTTGCACCCGGTCAATCTCTCTCACCGTGTCTTTGATATCTTTTTCCTTATCGTTTAACATATTATAGAGGAATACTACCTCTTCATGGTTTCGGCTTATCTTTTCTAAGATTTGATCCGAAAACTCACTTACCGCCATTATTTTTTCATTGGAAAGCCTGCTTAAACCTTCCTCCGTACGATTTAGCATTTCCTCATTGGATCTTAAGAGCAGCTCCTCGGTCTGATCCTTTAGATGCTTTCTTTCCTCTTCGGAAAATATTTTATCCAGGGACAGATCCTCCTTTAAAAGCGCCTGCCTCCCAGTATCCTGTGAATTACCAACTAACATACAGCTGATCAGGATGATAATAATTCCTAATATGATTAAGATGATTTCTAAAAGGCCCATGTCTCCTCCATAGCTAGATCAAGATGTCAATACCACCCTTTCGCGGCGGTGATTTTTTATCTTCCTTGCTGTCCTTCTTGTTTTTTTTCTTTTGCGTGCCCGAACCATAATATTGATTGTTTCCCTTTTCCTTAGCGTCATAACGGTATTCGCTGTTTTCGCTCTTCGTTGGTTCTTTGGTTTTCATCCTATCTTGCTTGACCTGATTTTGAAAATGATTGTTGTTTTGAACCTGCTCATGTACGGTTCTCTGGCTTTCTATATGCTTATACTGTGATGCCCCCTGAGATTGGATGATTTCAACCGGCCGTATTGGCATACCCATCACTCCTTTGTAGGAACATTAATAAGGTATAATTTTTATATCTGCTTTCTCTCTGACAAATCTGCTGTGCTGTACGGTATCCTTTACATAATAGGTCACATTGGAAATGACGATTTTTGTGCCAGGATGAATGGTATCCTGTACTTTTATCATTCCGCTCGTATTGTTCTCCATCTGTGCTCTCAGCGCTTCATAACGGCTTTTTTTCACTTTCGTCTGTGCCTCTAATTGGATGTTTTTCTGTGTTACCTGCTTTAATATTTCCCGGATCTCTTTGCTGACAGGAACGCCCGGAGTAATTCTCTTACGCAGCATATTGAGTGCCTTAATCAATTTTTCTTTGTCCTCTGCCATGATCGTAAGTTCCTTTTCCAATTCCCTGAATTCCTCCGATATTCTTGGATCAATTCCGACCTCAAGCAGCGTTGCGCTGCCCATATCCGAACCTGCCGTCTTTACGGAGATCATCGTACCGGATTTCAGCTTACATCCCGAAACAAAACCTCTCTTGCCTCCTACGATGATATCCCCCTGCGCAGAGACATTACTATGCATGATTGATTCCGTGGACACATATCCGCCTGCAATCACTTCTGAATTTTCTATAAATTTGGATACGATGTTGCTATTTGCCTTTAAAACGCCTTTGTTCATGCCCTGCATACCCCGGCGAAGGACGATCTGTCCTCCCGCTTCCAGGTAAGCGCCTTCCACGACACCATATACTTCGATGTCTCCCTTTGCCTTGACCGTATATCCGGTCAGCACATTTCCTTTTACAAGGATATTTCCGTCATAATCAATATCACCAGTGGATGCTCCGACATCGGCTGGAATATTATAGGTGTCTGATACAAACACCCGATCATCCGTTAAGGTAACATGCCCATCTACATCGGAGAACATCTGCAGTCCGTCCTCTGACACATGGATATTATTTCCGTGGCGTAGAATCTTGTTTACCACCCGGTTCGGACGTATGGTATTTCCATGGACATCCGTTCCCGGAATTCCGGGATCGGCAGGCAGTAAAGTAGCAAGCAGATCTCCTTTTCGGCAATGGGAAATGGTATCCAGATGATGAAAGTCTACCGAACCATCCGCATTCGTCTTTGGCTTATGGGATAGATCTGTGTTAAAATGATAGGTAATTACCGCATCCTTCCCTTGGACCGCTTGCGCCCCTTTCGCTACGGTGTAGTCCGTACAGTATTTTCTGTCCTGTAAAAATAAATTGATAGCAGCTTCATCGATACCATATTTGATTCCCGCCTGTTTCAGCGTCTGGATGATATCCTCCTTCGTCAATAGAGCGCCATTATTCGTTGGCGGATAAAATCTTCCCTGAACATAAAGACGATTCTCTGCGATATTGAATATCAGACGCTCATTCTGCGGCGTTATTAACGTCGGAGTAAGTTTAACCTCAATCGTCCCTTTCAAGGCTGCCAAAGCTTTTCCTACCGCTATCTTATCATAGTCATAAATCTTTACCTCACCAAGATATCGATTGATTTCATCAAATATAACCGGCTGTCCTCCAAGTTCTGCGTCAACTATTTTTAAATACAATCCGTCATTCTTGTTAATTAACTGAAAATAACCATTCCTACCACTCATTTTTTAGCCCCCCTCCAGCTTCTCTAAATGAATTTTATTATCAGGTAGTCTCAAAAGTATGCCGTTATTTATGTAAAGTCTATGTCAATTTATGATTAGCCCGACAAAAGCCGATTTATAAACTTGACTTCGTCAATTTGCACAATCTATGTGTTGACAAGTAATATGAAACAAATTTCATTCATCAACACGCAGTTCCGCAAAGCAATGCGCAAAACGCAATACTTGGGTTGAAGTACATAATGGTATATAAGACCACAAAATACGTGGTCTAAGTGCCAACAACTTCAAACAGTTGCGCAGTAAAATATTGTTTCCTATTACTTAAGTTTTACCTGGCTTTGTGCAAATTTATGAAGACGATTTGTTAAGAAGGCTTTTGTCACTCATATCAATTGATGATTTGAGTGCCCATCTATGAATTAAGAAATACATCTATATTCTTTCCAAGCTTTATTTTCATCTTTTGCAGAGCTTTGGTATGCAGCTGTGATACTCTTGATTCCGATACTTCGAGAATAAGGCTGATTTCTTTTAAGGTTAATTCTTCAAAATAATAGAGGATGATAACCGTTTTTTCTTTCTCGGTCAGCGTATCCAGCGTCTTTATAAGTAAATCCTTAAGCTCCTGCTTTTCTACAATTCTCTCGGGTTGTTCATAGGATAGAGCAAAGTTCTTCTCTATGCTCCCCTCACTCCCCTGCTCCATGAATTCATCTAAGGATATTAAATTCGTTACTTTCGTCTGATTTTGCCACAGTTCCAATTCTTCCAGAGGAATATCCAGCTCCTTCGCTATTTCCTCATCGCTTGCCGCTCTTCCATTTCTTGTTTCCAGACTTTGGTACGCCTGATCCAGCCTTCTCTGCTTTTGACGAATACTTCGTGGAATCCAATCCATCTTCCGTATTTGATCTAAGATCGCTCCCCGAATTCTTAGTGATGCATACGTCTCAAATTTAACACCCTTACTGTAGTCAAATTTATCAATTGCGTCGATTAATCCAAAAACGCCATACCCTACCAAATCATCGTATTCCACATTGTAACCCAGATACATGCTTAATCGGCCGGCTACAATCTTTACTAATCCTGCATATTCAATTATTAACTTTTCCTGCAGCACGGGAGATTTTTTTATAGAATATTCCTCCCAGAGCCTTTCTCTATAATCTGCGTTCATGATGCCTCCTACTATGCAGAATTTTTTTGTATTCCCTTCGGATTCTTTACTTTCTAAAACGTAGTTACAAATTTGTACGAATTAACAATGAAATAGCTCTGATTTAAGTGGTACGCGTAACCTATCTTTCCTTGTTTTCTTTCCGCAGATCGCTGTTATTCTCAGAAAGCCTTTCTTTTCGTATATCGTTGCCTTTCTCAGAAGACTTTTCCTTCTTCTCTTCCTCTGCCTTCTGCGGATCCTGACCGGTTTCTTCCATGTTTTCCTCGGCTTCCGCGTCTTGTTTTTCCATCGGTCTTTCCTGCAAAGCCTTTTCAATCAACGCCTTGGCGATCAGTCCCAGGATATAAAACAGAACCAGCACAAGAAGAAGCCGCTTTAATGCAGCAAACAACTCTACCTTATGTATGATATCGATGATACTGATTATGGCTCCGGCGAGCAGCATAATCAGAGCCGGAAGATATTTTAAACGCATTCTTTCACCTACCCTTGATGCTAAACTTGAACATAGCTGTTAAATTATTTTACGTTCCTTTCCCACAGATTTAATATATAATTCCCCGGTCTCGGGGTAAAATTCAATCGTTCTTCCGTAATTTGCGCCGGTGTCTTCCGCCCGTATCATGATTCCAAGCTCTTTCAGCTTCTGCTTGGTTGCTACGACATTCCGTTCTCCGATCCGCATCATGTCACTATTGTTGCTAAAGGCAAACATCTGCGCACCTCCTGCAATCTTTGCAATCAGTGCGCTGCGTTTTGCACCTATTCCCGTCATACGTTTTATCAGTGCTTCGATTCCCGTATCAGCAAATTTTGCTTTGTTCTCGTTGTTCAATATTTTTGTACTGTCCGGCAGCATGACATGTACTAAGCCTGCGATCTTTGTTACCGGATCATATAATACGATACCGACACAGGATCCAAGCCCCAGTGTGGTAATTGCATCCGGAGAGACACATACATTTAAATCTGCCATCCCTACCTTTATCATTTCGTTCATTCGTCCACCTTACAACCCTAATGATGATAAAATAGCTCCATAGGATTTTAATGACGGAATTAGAATAAAATACCCGTTCACCGCTTTCAGATCATCACCAAATTCTGTTTCAATCAAAAGTGCTTTATCTCCGATCTTGCCAAACTCGATTGCCGGTACGCTTAAAATTGCTCCAGCCATGTCGATCGACAGGTAGGGAATACTTGAGGTTATGACCAGATTCGTCAGTCCGGAAAGCGAAGAAAGGTAAGCTCCGGCGATAATATTGCCGATTTCGTTCAACGCGGACAATTCCATTTCGGTAAAATCCTCCGTGCCGCTGTTCTTTGCTTCGCCCATCAGCAGATTGACTAAGTGACGGGATGCCGGCATGTCCATCATGAACATCATCATGCCGTCGATTTGCCCCTGCAGGGTAAAAAGGATACCTACCACAATCTTTTCTGCCCCTCCGACGATATCCGGCAAGTTCTTAAATTCTAATAATTCCACATTGGGAACCTTCATATCAATCTTGGAATTTATCATCTGGGATAGTGCTGTGGTGGCATTCCCTGCACCGATATTTCCAATTTCACGAAGTACATCATATTGCATATTATTCATCTTATCGAGATCTATATGGGACACCACGAACACCTCCTGCTCTATTTTTTTATACTTGCGCCCATGTCTTTTGGGCATAATCCTGAAGAATAGATGCTTTTGCTATTCTTTATAAAGGCTCGCAGTTCTTTTGCGAGACTATTCTTACTAACGCCCGTGCCTTTTGGGCATAAATCCTGAAGAATAGCTGTTTTTGCTATTCTTGCTAAGTCTCTCGTACTTAAAAAGACTTTTTACTTGCAGTTCTTTTGCGAGACTATTCTTACTAACGGTTTTGTTTATCCTGGTCTGCCATGGAAGTAATATTTAAGATATTGATTAGCTCATCTCCATATTTACCGATTCCACCACTATAAGCCGCCTTATCGTTCTTATTATCGTAACCTAGCTTTTCGATATCTGCATTTGCAAGGCTAATAACTTCTTTTACTTCGTCTACGATAATCCCGACCAGAGACCCCTGTTCCTCCGGCCTCAAGATAATGATACGAGTGGAAGAGGTATCCTCTGCCTCCTTCAGTCCCAGTTTTAACCGAAGACTCATCACCGGTACCACTTCTCCCCGAAGATTGATTACCCCTTTAAAATAGGATTGTGCCTTGGGTACTCTTGTTATCTTCTGCATGACGATAATGCTCTCTATGTATTTTATTTTAATACCATAGGGGTCGTCCCCTAATTTAATAATGATATATTGCTTTGCTTCTTCAACAGCCATGTATCGCACCCCCCTACACCAAAGAATTTACATCTAGAATCAATGCCACTTCACCATTGCCCAGGATCGTTGCACCGCTGATCAGCTTCGGATACTTAATATACTTGCCGATGGACTTGATAACAATCTCCTGCTGTCCTAACAGCCGATCAACAACCAAACCAGCGAAACGCTCGCCCTTCTTAACAATCGTGACAAGAAGCTCCTCTGGATTCTCTGCTTCGGCATCCCCTTGCTTTTCACAGTCTAAGACCTGATTTAAGTGTATGATCGGAATAATGCTGCCTCTTAAGTTAATCACTTCTCTTCCCTGTACCTGCTTAATATCGGATAATTGAATATTTTCAACCGTCTGAATACTTCCCAGGGGAAGCGCATACTTCTCCGTACCGATAACTACCATAAGCGATTGGATAATAGCAAGCGTCAGAGGAAGGCGAATAATAAAGTCCGTTCCTTCACCCAGCTTTGTCTTTGCTTCAATTTCACCGCCTAAGGCTTCGATCTTCGTCTTTACGACATCAAGACCAACTCCACGACCGGATATTTCGGAGACCTGATCCGAAGTGGAGAAGCTCGGCTTGAATAGAAGATCGATAACATCCTTGTCCGTCATTCGCTCCGCCTGCTCCTCGGTTATACTGCCCTTCTGGACCGCCTTATTTTTAACCTTCTCGACGTCAATTCCGCCGCCGTCATCTCTTACCTCGATCACAACATTGTTGCCTTCCTGGTAAGCATCTAAGAAGATGGAGCCAACCGGATTCTTCCCAAGCCGCTCTCTTTCCTCATTGGACTCGAGACCATGGTCTGCCGCATTACGAAGCAGATGCATCAGCGGATCCCCGATCTCGTCGATTACCGTTCGGTCAAGCTCGGTATCCTCACCGGTCATATATAATTCCATATTTTTATTTAACTTCTTATTTAAGTCACGAATCATTCTTGGGAAACGGTTTACGACACTTTCAATCGGTACCATTCTGGTCTTCATTACGGATTCATGTAGATTTGTCGTAATTCGCTCCAGATACTCGATCTGTTCATGATAGGTACTATCCAGCATCAGCTCGGATTCACTGCTAATCGAGATCAATCCATTCTTTGCAATGATAAGCTCACTGACCAGATTCATAAGAACATCCAGCTTGTCGATATCCACACGAACCGAACGATTCACAACCGGTTTCGATGCTGGTTTTTTTGCTGCCGCAGCCTTCCCTGTCTTAAAATCATTCCCCTTCGCCTTTTGTTCCTTCCCTGCGCTTCCTGCGGATACCTTGTCTGCCTCAGACAGCTGATAATAATCGGCAACCACCTCTTTGACTTCCGATACATTCATTGCACACTTAATAAGTGCCTCGGGGGTCTCCTTGGTGATTACAATGGCGGAGTAGTCAAAATCATACTTCTCATCCTCCAGATCCTGTGCACTTGGATCTAATTTGATAATTTCTCCGTGCTCCTCCAGGGCGCGGTTTACCATAAATGCTCTTGCACCCTTTAAAACGCAGTATTCTTGGATATATACCGTCAGCCCGACTACCTTCAGTCCCATTTCGCCGGCTTTTGCAATTGCATGTCTCTCATGGTCTTCCAGCTTTAGATATTTGAATTTATACTTATCCGTCGTTGCTGCCGTATCTGTTTTTACCGCGGATGTACTTGCAGCGGCCTTCGCCGCCGGCGCCTCTTCTGGTGCACCGCCAACGCCCGCCTTTAATATATTATTAAGGTCATTGATGATGTCCTCATTGTCCTCGGTACCTTCATCTGCACTTTCTAAGATATTGGCAAGATAAGCCTCCAGCGCATCCAGTCCGCGGAATAAGACATCGACCAGATCCGAAGCCACCTTCATGTTCCCGGCACGTACCTCGGAAAAGACATTCTCCATATCATGGGTCAAGCGCTGCATCCGCTTGTATCCCATGGTTCCTGCCATACCCTTTAAGGAATGTGCCGCTCGGAAAATCTCATTAATGGTGTTCTCATTCTCCGGCTCTTTTTCTAGGATCAAAAGATGCTCGTTTAAGCTTTGTAAATGTTCTCTTGTTTCATCGATAAAAATCTCAAGGTATTGACTTACGTCCATTTAATGCACCCCCACGTTCTTTATGATTGCACCGGAAATGTCCTGCAGAGGCAGTACCTCATCAACGAGTCCCGTCTCCTTCATAACCTTCGGCATACCATATACAACACTGGTCTCTTCATCCTGTGCAATCACATAAATATTTTGGCTTTTGTAAAGTTTCGAAATTCCGGCGGTTCCATCGCTGCCCATTCCTGTTAAAACAACACAGGTGATCTGGTCAAATGCCATATCGGATAGTGATTCATACATAATATCCGCACAGGGCAATAATCCGCGTCTAGCAGCCTCCTTGGAAACGGATAGAGCGTAAGCTCCATCCTCTTTCTGCTGCAGCCGCATCTGGTAGCCGCCCTTTGCTATGTAAACGGTGCCTTTTTCTAAAAGATCACCGTCCTGCGCTTCCTTAACCTGAATAGGACTTAATTCATTTAGCCGGTCCGCTAAGGACTTCGTAAATCCTACCGGCATATGCTGTACAACAAGCACCGCTGCATCCAGATTCGCTGGTAATGCGGGAATTACCGTATGCAAAGCTTTCGGTCCGCCTGTGGAACAGGCAATTGCCACAAGCTTATTCGCATTTTGATTTCTTGCCTGTGCTTTCCTTTTACGAACCCTTTCCTTCCCATTCTCTGCCGCCGCAGCAAGTGCAAAAGCGGTTATTATCTCCGGCATCTGTATGGCTTTGGTTGCCTCGCTAAGGCATTCGAGCAGACGTTTGGAGAATTTATTACTGTTTACCTCCGCAAAGCTTTCCGGCTTTGTTACAAAATCAAAGGCTCCAAGCTCCAAGGCTTTGATAGTTTCCTTCGCATCCTGCCGGGCTATTGTGCTAACGATAATGACCGTAGCCTTTATCTTCTGCTTCTTAAGCTCTGCCAGGAATTCAATTCCATTCATTCTGGGCATCGTGATATCCAGAAGAACAGCATCAAATTTTTCTGCTCTGTTTTTCATTATGTACATAGCTTCCAGGCCGTTTGCAGCGAACTCTGCCGCATGGAATCTTTCATCTGAATTTATTATATCAGATAACACCCTTCTCATAAGTGCAGAGTCATCTATAATAAAAATATTTTTTTTCATTCTATGCTGATACCTTTCTAGCCTTTTTCATTCTTCCTTCTGCGCCGTTCCTGCTCAAATATAAACTTAATCAAGTCTTCCCGATCCCTCTTGTGAATTTTCTTAAACTCCACCCGGTATTCATATATTCCAGGAAGATGGATCAATTTGTTGGCGGCTATAATCTCACCCTCGATCGTCATCTTCTTCAGCTTGCCGTCGGTAATGAAATTCAATCGTATCCGCATCCGATCCCCCGGCTGATGTGCATTTTTCGAATTAAATCTGGTGCCTCCGCCACTTAAGTCATTGACCGACGCCTTTTCCCATACGCTATCCAGTTCTTTCAATCGTTTCTGGTAATTCTCTACTTCAACGGAATTGACCGAGGCGCTTTGAAACAGCTTCTGATTCAGCTGCTCCTCTTCCTCCGTAATAATACGATATTGAATATCATGCACCATCTCCAGACGATAATATTGCCTTCTCTGGATCTTTTCTAAATCAGAAGAAAGTCTGACCTTAAAAATAATAACATTATTATCTTTATTCTTTTCATTAACTTCACAGATACCATGATATAAGCCCTTATTTGTGAAAAAACAAAGACTGTATTTTCTGCCCGATTCAAGTAAGAATATCCGGCTATTGATGATTGGGGCGGAAATATGGAAGACATCTGACTCACCATAATCCACCAGTTGGCTAACGAAAGGCCGTATTTTTGTTATAGGCTTACCCGTATGATCCAGTAATCTTATGTGAATCTTATCACCAATCGATAATATATCCTGAAGCATTACGTCCCTCCCATGAATATTAATGATCTAACTAATTAATACTATACAACACAATATACTAAAATACAACGAAACCAAAACTAATTTCTCATATGGAATCGCCTTCTTCCATATGCACAAATCAAGAAAAAATCCTAGTAATATGTAACAATATTTTAATGAGCAACTGTTTGAAGTCGTTGGTACTTAGACCCACGTATTTTGTGGTCTTATGTATCATTACGTGCTTCAATCCAAGTATTGCGTTTTTGCAATACTTTTTGGAACACGTGTTATGAATAAAATTTATTTCATATTACTTCCTATTTCTGGAAAGCAGAAAACGGGAGATCATTTGCGCAATTCCTCTCCGTTCCTTCCTTGGTTCCACTTCCTTTTTACATAAAACATCTGCAAATTCATAGATTTTTTTAGAAAAATGGGAATTAGGATATAGAAGCAATGCCGGCTTCTGATGGATGACTGCTTTGGATACCATATCTTCCTGCAGTAACGTCCCCAGATAGTCCATCTTAATATGTAAGAACTTATGTACAACTGCACTTAATTTATCAAAAAGCTCTCTGCCCTCTTCCTCCGAGGAAACCCGGTTTGATATCATTCGTATCACCGCATCTTCATGAGAAAAATCCGCCTTGCGCTTCAAGGTTTTCATAAGGGCATAGGCATCTGTGATCGACGTTGGCTCCGGAGTCGTTACCAGCAATACCTCCGAGCTGGCTGCGATAAATTCCAGAACCGCATCGGTGATTCCCGCACCGGTATCGATAATAATTACATCCGCCCGCTGATCCAGCTCCGACAGCTTTTGAACAAGATATACGATCTGATCTCTTGTCAAATTGTTCATTTCCTGAATTCCGGAGCCGCCCGAGATAAATCCGATATTCTCCGGACCCCTCGTTATGATATCGGATAAGCTTTTTCCACGGAAAATAAGATCCGCCAAGTTAGACCTCGGACGGATCCCCAGCATAACCTCTACATTCGCCAGACCAAAATCTGCATCTAGGATGACGACTCTTTTTCCTGCCTGGCTTAGTGCAATACCAAGGTTTACGGATATGCTGGACTTACCGACCCCGCCTTTTCCACTGGTAACGGTAATTACTCTTGCTGTTCTTTTGGGAGCATCCTGATTCCTGACCATTTCCCTTAATCTTTCTGCCTGGTCCATACTATTACCCCCTTAAAAGTTTCTTCGCAATGCTCTGGGCATCAATTTTATCGATATCATCCGGTACGTTCTGCCCAAAAGTAACATAGGATAAAGATGCATTGGTAAGCATTCGGATATTAAACAGATTACCAATACTACTGGTTTCATCAAGCTTTGTAAAGATGAGATTATAATTCGTAATATCGGAATAGACTTCCGTCATTTTAATGAGGTCCCTATATTTTGTTGTTGCGCTTAAAACAAGATAAATTTCCTTCTTCTCATCGGGTATTATATTCAGAAGGCGCTCCATATCATCTCGCTGCTCTTTGTTTCGATGGGAGCGGCCTGCCGTATCAACGAATACGATATCATAGTCTGCAAATTTTTCCTCTGCCTGCTTAAGATCCTCCTCTGTATAGATCACTTCGATGGGAATCCCAAGAATATTCGCATAGGTGCGCAGCTGCTCAACCGCAGCGATCCGATAGGTATCCGCAGTCAGAAAGACGATTTTTGCATTCTGCTCCATCTTGTATTTGGAAGCGATTTTAGCGATCGTGGTCGTCTTACCCACACCGGTGGGACCGATAAAGAACACGAATTTGGGACCTTTTTCCCCCAGCTTGATCGTCTTTGGCTGCCCCAGCTTTAACACCAGCTTTTGATAGATACTTGCGAGAATCTTATCAACGGAGACGTCATTACGGAACGTCCCGTCAATCTCACTAAGAAGCTGATTAGCATAGATCTCATCCACTTCATTGGATACCAGTTGATTATAGACCAATTGTACGCAGGCAAGATTCTTATTCGGCTCTGCTGCCTTCGGTTCTCTCAGTTCCTCCGGTTCCTTTGTATTCAGCTGCTTTTCCAGCAGGCTTTGCAGATTATTTAGTTTCTGTTCGATCGCCGAGGATTCGCCGGATGCTTCCTTTGCGGATGCCCCTGCCGGCTTGACACGATCCTCATAGATAATGTCCGGATGAAAGCTCATACGGGGCTTTCTCGGCGGCTCCTCCTCCGGCTTATCATTCTTATAGGGGACGGTATCATCCACAGCTGCGGTTATTTCAACCAAAGGCTTACGAAAAAGCTTATAGATTCCCTTTGGCGCGATCGTTTTAATATTCATAACGATCGCATCTTTTCCCATTTCCTCTTTCGCAAGCATGATTGCTTCCGTTTCTGTATTCGCTTGAAATTTCTTAATTATCACGATACTGTCACCATCCCTATTGACTGTAATTCTACATTTGAATCAATTTCGTTATAGGATACAACAATCAGGTCTTTAAAATAATCCTGCGTTAACCTTTTAAAATACATCCGAACAATCGGAGAAGTAATGATAATCGGGTTCTTTCCCAGATCCTCTAATTTTTGCAGCTCCGTCTGCACCGAATCAACGATTTCCTTTGTAACGGCAGGGTCTAAGGTAAGGTAGGCTCCCTGCTCCGTTTGCTTGACCGAGCCCATAATTTCCTGCTCCACCTTCGGATCTAAGGTTACCACGCTGGTCATCTCATTTGCAGGGAAATATTTGCTGGAAATCGCACGCTTTAAGCTCTGCCGTACATATTCGGTCAAGACATCCGTATCCCTGGTCGTCGGCGCATAATCCGCCAGCGTTTCAAAGATCGTTACCAGATCACGAATCGAAATTCCTTCCTCCAGAAGATTTTGCAGTACCTTCTGTATCTCACCAACGCTTAGCAGCTTTGGTACTAATTCGGATATCAGCGCCTGATTCGCCTCCTGAATATTGTTGACAAGATTCTGTACATCCTGCCTGGTAAGCAGCTCATGGATATGGCCGCGGATAATTTCAGTCAGATGGGTGGCAATGATGGACGGCGGGTCTACTACGGTATACCCCAACGTCTCCGCTCTCTCACGCTGCCCCTCCGTAATCCAGATCGCAGGCAGATGAAAGGATGGCTCAAAGGTCGGTATTCCGGTAATCTCTTCCTCTACATAACCGGGATTCATCGCCATATAATGGTCAAATAGGATTTCACCCTCACTGACCTGAATTCCCTTGATCTTGATAATATATTGGTTCGGATTCAGCTGAATATTATCCCGTAATCGAATCATCGGAACCACACAGCCAAGCTCCAGTGCGAGCTGCCTTCGGATCAAAACAACGCGGTCTAATAAGTCTCCGCCCTGATTGGTATCCGCCAGAGGAATGATTCCATAGCCGAATTCCAGTTCGATCGGATCCACCTGTAGAAGGGAAGCAACATTTTCCGGCTTTCTGATTTCATTTGCCGAAGCCTCTTCCTCGGATACTTCATTTTCAATCTCGGTAATCTCAAGCTTCTCCGCAATTCTTCTTCCGCAAATGATAAAAATCAAACCGTAAATCAGGAACATCAAGGTATTTAAAGGGGTCAGGATACCCATTCCGATCATACTTGCTCCGACGATATATAATACCTTCGGAATCGAGAAAAGCTGTGTGATCAGGACATCGCCAAAATCGGCTTCCTTTGACACCTTCGTAACCAAAATACCGGTAGCCATAGAAATCATCAGCGACGGTATCTGGTTGACCAGCCCGTTTCCCATCGTAAGAACAGCATAATGCCGAAACGCATCCATTGCAGGCATTCCCATTTTCATCATACCCATAACGGTACCGCCGGCAAGATTGATCACCGTGATAATAAGACCTGCGGTAGCATCTCCCTTAACATACTTGGTAGCACCGTCCATGGAACCAAAGAACCCTGCTTCTTCCTGTATCTTTTCCCTGCGCTTTTTTGCTTCCACATCCGTAATAGCACCCGTATTCAGATCCGCATCGATTGCCATCTGTTTTCCGGGCATAGCATCCAGAGTAAATCTTGCGGTTACTTCGGAAACTCTCTCCGATCCTTTATTAATTACCATGAATTGAACCAGAAGTAATATAATAAATACTATGATACCAATGACAATGTCTCCTCCGCCTACAACATCACCAAAAACCTTAACAATATTGCCCGGGTTACCGGTCGTTAAAATTAATTTTGAGCTGGACACATTCAGAGAAATACGAAATACTGTCGTTAATAGGAGCAGGGTCGGAAATGCGGACATACCCAGAACATCCTTAGTAAACATAGCATTGAATAATATCACCAGAGAAATCGATATATTCAAAGCAAGTAACACATCGAGTACTACAGAAGGCATAGGTATAATCAAAAATACGATTGCGGCTAATAGGTACAGCCCGACAGCAATATCACTCTTCTTCATTACCCAATTCTCCTTCGTCTTTCATGGAGGATTTCTTCGTGAATCTTTAAAGATACTTCCTCCTGATGATCTATTTTTTTAACCCATATACATAAGCCAGGACCTCTGCCGTCATCTGGTAAAGTTCCGGAGGGATTTCCGCTCCAAGCTCCACATTATAGTACAGCATCCTTGCCAAGGGCTTATTTTCTACAATTTCTATATTATTTTCCTTCGCAATCTCTTTTATCTTCTGCGCAAGATAATCCGCACCCTTTGCAACAAGAACTGGTGCATTCTCCGTATCCTTGTCATACTTGATCGCCGCCGCCAGATGGGTAGGGTTCGTGATGACAACATCGGCCTGCGGTAAAGCCTGCATCATTCTTCTCTGGGATGCCTCCCGCATACGGCCTCGGATCTTACTCTTCACCTGAGGATCTCCCTCGGTGTTTTTAAATTCGTCCTTGACCTCCTGCTTCGACATCCGCATATCTTTTTTATACTTTAGCTTTTGGTAGATCAAATCTCCTAAACCAATCACCAGAAACAGCATACTGATCTTCAGACCAAGATCAATAATGATACTACCGATTAACATAATTGCCTGCAGAAGGCTGATATCATATAGGGTTACCAGAAGGCTCCAATGATCCTTTAAGGCATCCGAGACAATATAAAAAATCAGAACCATTTTAATTATGGAAACGATTAGCTGCACGATCTTATCCTTGTTGAAAATTTTAGAAAAACCACTGATCGGGTTGATTCTGCTGAATTTCGGCTGAATCAGCTTAGCGGATACCTGCCATTTTACCTGGAACAGAATCACCGAAAAGGAAACGATTGCTGTGGTCAGAAAAATCGGCAGACAGATCCGGATCACGGTTAAAATCCCATCGCGAAACAGAGCATCGGATACCGTCACGTTAAATTCTTCCCCCGCTATTTTCTCAATACTTAGGTAGGTTTTACGAAAATTATTAATTAATTGCTCCGCCATAAATTGAACAAATAGCTTTAAAATAACAAAAAGGGTTACCAGCGCCGAAGCGGTAATCAGCTCCGTACTGCGCGCTACCTGACCTTCTTTTCTGGCATCCTGCAGTTTCTTTGCGGTAGGTTCCTCGGTTTTGTCACCTCCGGAATCCCCCTTTGCAAAAAACTGAAGATTATAAGGAATCCGATAGGTTACGTTATGTAATGCTTCCTCTTTCATTCCAATATCTATGCCTTTCTTCGCAACCTGCAAACTTTGGGCTACAGGCACAAAGTTGCAAAGCGAATTAATTCGCTTGCCCTTCTAATAAAAAAACTCTATGGCAGCTTTCATCATCGCAATCATTTCATTAAAAATAAAATCTGCAACGGAAGGGACCAGTTCAATCACTAAGGACATCACAAAGAGGCCTACCAGAACCTTCATCTGCATACCAATGACAAACATATTCATCTCCGGCGCAATTTTTGCCAGTATCGCAAGAATTGTATTGACAAGCAATATCGCCGCAAAGATCGGTAAAACGATACGGAAGCCGATAATAAAATAATCCGTCATAAAGCGCAGCATCAGCTGATACATCATCGGGTCAAACACAGCCTTCCCCACTGGAACGATTTGAAAGGAATCTGCGATTGCTTTAATAAACATATGATGTAAATTGGTCACCAGCATAATCAGAATAACCAGATAACCATAAAGATTCGATGTGATTGTTGTCTGTATCATAGAAACCGGATCCAGTTGATTTACCATGGAAAAACCAATTTCCATATCCATAAAATTACCTGCAAAGCTTATAATATAATAGGCTATGTTGGCAAAGAACCCCAGCACCACACCAACGATTGCTTCCTTTACCACCAGGATAGAATATCCAATCACTCCGGTATATTCCGGCATTTGATCCGTTGATGTAAGCAGGAGGATGATCGCTAACAAGATCGAGAAGCCTACCTTTACCCGAAACGGCACATTTTTCAACGAAAAAAAAGGAGCCGTCATCATAAATCCGGTAATCCTCACAAGTATTAATAAAAAGAACTCAAAATCCTGTAGTGTGATTGTCATAAGGCATCCACATAGTAGCTAAAATTCGTAAACAGCTCAATGGTAAAGTCTTTTAAATTAGTAAGGATCCAATTTCCAAACAGCATAAGCACTAAAAATACTGCAATTAATTTCGGAACAAATGTGAGGGTCTGCTCCTGAATGGATGTAACGGTTTGCAATACACTGACAATAAGACCAATTACCAAAGAAGCAATTAACATCGGGGCTGCCAATTTAAGTACAAGAAAGATTGCTTGTTTTGCTATATCGATCACAATAATCTCATTCATGCTGCTTCAACTCCTATCAATAAAACGTCTTAACCACTTCTCCAACGATCAAATTCCAGCCATCCGCAATAATGAACAATAAGATCTTAAATGGCATAGAGATCATGGAAGGCGGCAGCATCATCATTCCCATTGACATTAAAGTAGAGGCAACTACCATATCAATTATAATGAATGGTATATAGATTAAGAAGCCGATGATAAATGCGGTTCTTAATTCACTAATAATAAACGAGGGAATAATTACGGTTAACGGAATTTCCTCCACCGTATCCACCGTCGGTATTCCGGCAATGTCCATAAATAATCGCAGATCCTTAACCTCCGTCTGCTCCAGCATAAAGGTCCGGATGGGTGCCGTTCCGATCTGAAAGGCTTCCTCCTTCGTAATTTCACCGGCAGACAGCGGCTTAATGGCCTCCGTATTAATCTTTGTAAATACCGGAGACATAATAAAAAATGTCAAAAACAGTGCCAGCCCGATTAAAACCTGGTTGGGAGGAGTTGTCTGCGTTCCGAGAGCAGATCTTACAAAATGCAGAACAATTATAATTCTGGTAAAGGAAGTTACCATGATTAAAATGGAGGGTGCCAACGTAATAATCGTTAATACAAATAACATCTGCAGGGAGGATGCCAGGGTATCCCCATCCTCTGCCGTACTCAGGGTAAATTCCAAGGGTCCAAGAGACCCCTTTACATTATCACCGCTAACGGAAGGGTCCTCCGCTGTTATGGTATCTTTTACGGAAGCCGCAGAGGCAGTGGCGGAAATCCCAAAAAAGGTTAATATACACAGCATTAATATCATTGCTATCGCTATCGGCTTTCTTTTTATGTACTTACGCTTCTCTATGTTCATGAATACCAACCTTTGCTTCTTATTCTTTGCCAAATCCTCATCCGCTTTCCTCAAGTCTCGGATTTATTCTTATCTTTTATCATCGCAAGCAGCTTCTTAAAGCTTTGCTTTTCACCGGATGGCATCTTCTTAAGCTTCACCTGTTCTTCCTCGAGTTCCGTAATGAACTGGACGGAATCTTTTCCGACGGCGATCACAATATATTTATCCGTGACCTTAACAATTTGAAGCATTTTATTCGGTGCTATATTATAGGAATCAATCAGCTGAAAATTATTGCTTTTTAACTGGCCAAATTTTATTTTTCCAATCCATTTGGTCGTATAATAGGTTGCAATTAAAATTACAGCTAACAATAAAACCAGGCCAATGAATTCCCAAACATTGTCCGAAGTGGATATCCTCCCGGTGGTCTCCGCTTCGATATTTTTCGAATTAAGCTGGTCCACAATACTTGCTTCCAGCAATATGGCTCTGTTTTCCTGAAACATCACAAATTAACCCACTGCTTTCTTTACCGCTTCCAGAACACGGTCTGCCTGGAACGGCTTTACAATAAAGTCCTTTGCACCAGACTGAATCGATTCAATCACCATTGCCTGCTGTCCCATTGCGGAACACATGATAATATTGGCATTCGGATCCGCTTCTTTTATCTTCTTTAACGCTTGAATTCCATCCATCTCCGGCATGGTAATATCCATCATTACCAAGTCCGGCTTTGTTTCCATGTACTTATCAATCGCTTTTAAGCCATTCTCTGCTTCCCCTGCAATGTTGTAGCCATTCTTTGTCAAGATATCCTTGATCATCATTCTCATAAATGCCGCATCATCACAAATCAAAATATTTTTTGCCATATTAATTCTCCTATCCTTTTGTTTTTATTTAGTATATTTTATTTTGTTTTGTAATCTCAGTAATACGAATACCAAATGCCTCTTCCATAACTACAACTTCACCTTTTGCAACAAACTTTCCGTTGACTAATACGTCAATCGGTTCTCCAGCTAATCGATTCAATTCAATGATCGTTCCGGGCGCAAAATCCAGGATATCTTTAATCGATTTGCTTGTCCTTCCTAATTCTACGGTTACTTCAAGAGGAACATCCATTAGGAGGTCAATATTTTCTGGTGCTGTAACCGGAGCTGCAGCCGGCGTAAATGGTGCAAACTGAACCGGTGCCACATTTACATCCTGAATCGGGGGCATCCTATAAGTCGTTCCCGTCATATTCCCTGCCTGATTTTGTAACTCCATTCCGGCGGCTAACGGAAGATTTCCCTGTGGCTGTGGCTGCTGCATTTGAGGCTGTGCCGGCGGTACCTGGTTTGGTTCGGGAGCCGGCTTCGGTTGTGCCTGCGCGCTTTCTTTCTTCGCTGGGCCCGATGTATCACTCTGAGCACCGGATGAGGTATGCATAAATTGCTGATATAGATTTCTTGCAAAATCAAAGGGATACAGCTGCATCAATACGCTGTCCACCATATCGCCAATTTCCATATGAAAAGATACCCGTACAAAGGAACCTTTTAAGAATTCCGCTATGTTCTCCGCATTTACATCGCCATCCAAATCCACGATCTGAGAAGCCGGAGGACTTATATTAACACGCTTATCAAGCATAGAAGAAATCGAAGTCGCCGCCGAGCCCATCATCTGGTTCATTGCCTCGCTGATGGCACTTAAGTGCAGGTCGGTCAGACCACCTTCCAGAAAGGTACCAGTACCTCCCATCATCAAATCGGTAATCACTTTAACATCGTTTTCTTTTAATATAAGGATATTATTGCCATCCAGACCATCCTCATAATAAATTTGTATAAACACGCAAGGCTTATCATAGCTTTCCGCAATATCCTTCCATGATGCATATTCTACAACCGGTGTTGTTATTACAACCTTCTGATTTACAAGGGAAGACAATGTCGTCGCTGCTGTTCCCATGCTGATATTGGAAATTTCACCGATCGCATCTTTCTCCGAATCTGTTAACGTTTCTGTATCTACAGGATTGTCGTCGGACATCCCGTTCAATAAAGCATTTATCTCTTCCTGAGATAGCATACCATCCATAGCATGTTACTCCTCTCCTCTAATTATTGATGAAACCTTTACCGCATATGTGCCTGAGGATGAACCGGGAAGTGCTTGAAATTTATGTATATTACCTACATAGACGTCTAATTCATCTTCCACTTTGGTATTTAACTTAATAATGTCACCCCGCTGCATATTCATAAAATCATTCACGGAAATTGTACTTTTCCCAAGTACGGCACGAATTGGAACCTTCGCTTTCGCAATCGCGATTTCGATCAGATCCTGATAGGATTTATCATCCTTTAACTGCATCGTTGAATACCAGTACTTTGTATTCAGCTTATCAATTACCTTTTCCATGCTTACATAAGGAAGACAGATGTTCATCATTCCTTCCACATTACCGATCTTTAGATTCAGGGTAACAATGGAAATCATCTCACTGGGTGATATAATCTGCGCAAATTGAGAGTTTGTCTCAATCCGCAGCAATCTTGGCTGCAGCTGAATTACATTTCCCCAGGGCTCCCGAAGCAAATTCGTGCATATATTAAAGATTCGTTCAATGATGGTAAGCTCAATTTCCGAGAAATCTCTCATCTTTTCTAAGGGGTATCCCCCACCGCCCAGCATACGATCTACAATGGCATAACCCAGATTATCTGCTAATTCAATGATGATATTTCCCTCCAGAGGCGAGAAATCAACAATTCCTAACAAAACAGGATTCGATAGCGCATTGGTAAATTCCGAATAGGTAACTGCTTCCGAGTTAACTACCTCAACCTGAACATTCTTCCGTAAATATGCCGGTAAGTTTGTTGATAACAATCTGGCATAATGCTCAAAAATAATATTCAATGTTCGAAGATGTTCCTTAGAAAACTTGGACGGTCTGGCAAAGTCATAGTTTTTAACTTGCTTTTCATTCGTCTGCTTGAACTCATCCGCATCCAGTTCGCCACTGCTTAATGCCGCCAGCAGGTTATCTATCTCATTTTGGGATAAGACATCGCTCATTGTCATTACCTCCTAGTAATCTATTCCCATAATAGCATATTTTTCGAAGAAAATCACCATTTTTCTTACTGTAGCTTTATATTTCCGAAAGAAATCTTGATGATACAATCGGAATTAAAGTGATCCTGGATACGTGTCAGTGTATTTTCTTTTATTGTGTCTTTGCTCTCATTTACTTCATCAACTGTGTATTTTGAAAATTCCTCTGTTATGATCTCTGCAATTTCATTGGAATGGGTCTCCATGGCTGACTGGATCGTAGCAGCGTCCTCATGCAGTTTATTGATCGATAGGGATGCATTTAAAACTGCATAATGGTTTACTTTATCTGTTTTCTTAAGATTAATAGTCAATGGTTCCGGAAGCTCATAGATATCGACATCCGATATTGCAATTTCTTCTGCTGGTTCCTTATCCAGTTCCAAGTCTATGATCTGTGCCACCTTATTTATCAAATTGTTCGTTTTATTCGCTGCAGGCACTATGGTAAATACAATGACAGCAGACAACACTGTATTTATTAAGCAGACCGCCAACATAACGACGGTTAACATGTTTTTTTTCATTATCCATTCCCCTTCACTTCATCCAAAATGCTATCTTATCTACCGCTCAGCTCGTTATATATCTTGATCTCTATTCTGCGGTTTTTCGCTTTGCCATCTTCTGTGTCATTGCTTGCAATCGGTTCATATTCTCCTCGTCCCGAATACTTTAATCTCTTCGGGTCAAGCTTTTTATATTGAATTAAATATTCCGCTGCATTCAATGCTCTGGCAGAGGATAACCAGTTATTATCCTTATAGGTAGAGCTCGTCATCGGAACATTATCGGTGTGGCCTTCAATTTCAATCGTATAGCCTTCAAATTTTACAAGGACATCACCAATCTTCGATAGAATTGGTTTTGCCTCCTCCTTAATCTCTGCCTTTCCCGGATCGAATAGAATAGACCCTTTCATGGAGAGCTGGACAAATTGATACTCCGGATCGATCGCCAATTCGACATAGCCACCAAGACTGTATTGCTCCGAAAGCTCCGATACTTCATCATACATTTCCGTCGTGACTTTCTTCATCTCATTCTGTATCTTATCCAGAGCTTCCTTGTATTCCTCGTTCTTTGCAGAACCGTCGGTTCTATCCCCCTCTTCGTCATCGATTCCCATATTGGAATAATATTGATCCAGGTCATTTAACTGGGATATCCCGGAGGAGATCAGCTGCCCATCAAAGATTGCAGCCCCGCCGCCTTGTAAAACGCCGAAGGAATTCGCCATTGATACCGACATTTCCCTGAACTTTTCCGCATTCACATCGGACATGGCAAATAACATAACGAAGAAGCAAAGAAGAAGATTCATCAGATCCGCGAAGGTATTCAGCCATGGCTGGCCTGGCCCTCCATCCGGTTCTCTTCTCTTTCTAGCCAATCTCTTCACCGCCTTCTTCCTGCATTGCTGCTCTACGGGCAGGGGATAGGAAAGATTTCAGCTTTTCTTCAATTACTCTGGGGTTCTCACCTGCCTGAATTGATAAAAGCCCCTCTACCATTACTTCTTTGATTTTAATCTCCTGGGCATTGTTTGCCTTCAGCTTTGTTGATATAGGGATACAGATCCAGTTTGCCAGCATGGAGCCATAAAATGTTGTTACCAAAGCAACCGACATATTGGGTCCGATCGACTTCGGATCTTCCATTTTCTGAAGCATGTTGATCAGACCGATCAGCGTACCGATCATACCCCAGGCAGGACCCATTGCCGCAAAGTTATCCCAGAAGCCGACCTTACTTGCATGTCGGTCTTCAATACAATTTAACTCGGTTTCCATGATGCTTCGTACCAGCTCCGGATCGGTACCATCAACAATTAAAAGAACACCCTTTTTTAAAAATTCATCCTCAATATTGTTTGCCGCTTCCTCAAGTGCCAGTAAGCCTTCCTTTCTGGCTATGTTAGAAAGCTCTATGATGGTCCGAATGGTCTCCTCCTCATTGGAGGGTACCTTCTTAAAAATTAAAGTAAAGCTTTTTAAATTTTCCAGATATCCTTTTAAGTCCGGTGCCATCATAAGTACACAGCAAAACGCTCCGCCAAAGGTTATAAAGATGGAGGGAACATCAAAAAAGTTCTTTAATACCAGCAGACTCTCCTGCCCATTCAGAATACCATAAACTACTACCACAAAACACATTATCAAGCCCAGTAGGGATGCAAAATCCAAAATTGTCACCTTCTATCTTTTGTTTTTTCCTTTTACAACGAATACTACGAAAAACTACAACTCTCTACATAATATTTCCTTTTTGTATAATATTACAAGATTCCTAACTTCTTGTCTACTTTCCTTAACTATTATTTTACTGCCTGAGGTCAATGTAATCATGGTATCCGGAGTTTCTTCGACGCGTTCAATCAGCTCTGCATTGATTGTCATTTTCTTATCATTTATTCTTGTTACTTCAATCAATTTCCCATCTCCTTCTCCCTTTACGGAGCTGCTTTTATGAAACTTTAGTGAAAGCAGACTAAAAAATCATCTGATTATGACATGCGGCAGTATATCTATGGTCTGCCGCATGTCACGGCTCCTTTTTAGAACCTTTCTCCGCAAAGCCTTGCACTCTTTGGAGGTTGTAAGTAAGCCTGACTTATGCTATTTTCGTATCAATCACGAAGAATAACCGTTTTTACTATACTTCCAAAGTCTTGCCTCTTTTTAGCAAGACTTTATTATCGTTTCAGATTAATCAGTTCTTCCAGTAACGTATCCGAGGTTGTGATAATTCTAGAATTTGCCTGGAATCCTCTCTGGGTGGTAATCATATCCGTAAACTGTGCAGAAAGGTCAACGTTGGACATTTCCAGCTCACCAGTCGATAAACCTCCGCCTCCCTGGGAAGGATCCTGTCCGATTCCGTCAAAATCACCGGAGTTCTGCGTTGCCGCAAACATATTATCACCGACTGCTTCCAAGCCTGCAGGGTTAGCGAAGGAGGCAACAGCGATCTGTCCGAGAAGGATACGGTCACCATTGTCATATTTTCCATAGATCTTTCCTGACACATCAACGCCGATCCCCTCCATACTGCCAAACCGTTTTCCTGCTCCGTTCCCGTCTAAGCCTCCCTTAACGGCGGTTAGATTCGAAGCACCGCTGGTTGCATAGTTAGTAACCGTAGAAAAGTCAAGGTCAACTTCACGAAATGCATTCTTCGTCGGATCTGAAACCGCATCTGAATTTGAATATACCGTAAAGCCAATGCTCTTTAAATCCTCCGGTAAAGTATCCGTTTCTGTACCAGTAACACTTACAAAATCACCAGTAGCAGCGTCAAATTTTAATTTTGCTGCTCCGCCCTTTAAACTGAAGGAGCCATCCTCCTGGCTGATTGTAGCAGGATCTACCGCATAATCAATACCTGCAAACTTAATTGTAACTCCGCTTGGTACATATTTTCCTGTTGCATCTTTCGTAATAAAAATGGAATCTCCGCTCTCATTAATAATGTCGGTAACCTCGACCCGGTACTCTCCGTCAGAATCCGCCTCATCCCTATAAATTTTTAAATCTGCGGTATAGCTGTGACCAGTTTTATCATAGAATGAAACATTAACGATCTTGCCGGTTTCACTGGTAAGCTGCGTGTCCAGGCTGTCAATATTACCGGCTACATAAGCTGCTTTGGTTGCTTCCGGTTTGGAATACATGTTCTCCGGCGACATAACATTTAATTGGCTTACCTTATCCCGTACGATCGTATTCGGATCGTTTCTATCTACCTGCCAGCCCATCACCGCCGCACCGGAATAGGTACATAACGTACCATAGGAATCAACGGTGAACGCACCTGCCTTTGTAAAATAATTAGTTCCACCACTGTTAACGATAAAGAACTGGTTACCGTCAATCATAATGTCTAACGGGTCATCCGTTCTCTGGGATGCGCCCGGAGTAGAGATCAGCTTCGTGATCGAAGCTACACTAGCACCGAGACCGATCTGCATGGCATTGCGTCCCGTACTGCCGGTCATACGGTTGGGACCGGACGCACTCTGGGTTGTCTGATAGAAAACATCCGAAAAATTAACGGAGCTTGATTTAAAACCAACGGTATTCACGTTGGCAATATTATTACCTATAACGTCCATCTTTGTCTGGTGTACTTTTAACCCTGATACACCAGAGAATAATGCTCTCATCATAATATTTTCTCCATTCCTGCACATGTATTTTGTGCATCTGAATTTGTGCCGACACTTCACAGGCACAAATTTGTGGTTGAAAGTGCATTTCTTTCAACCTTTGACATCCTAAAAGTTATTTGTAATCGTCGTACCCAATCTGTCATTCATGGATACTGGCGCCTCCCTAAGGTCCGGCGTTATATGACTACTGCACCATCAATATTGGTAAACACCTTATCTTCCCCATCGTTTACCGCCGTAATCACGGTATTGTTCTTAACATTTACAATAAAGGCAAGATTGTCTACCATTACTAGTGATTCATTAATTCCCTTCTCTAAAGCTTTCTTGGCCCCTGTTTCCAATCGTTCCAACTGTTCCTCTGTCAGATCAATATTACGGCTTGCCAGTCTTTCATTTGCATGCTTGGAGAACTTTAATCCTTGACAGGTAAGCTCATGACAGGCAAATTGCGGCTTTCTCTGCCGGCTGTCTACTTCGTTCTTCCAGCTGGTTTTCTCTACTTGCTGCTGCTTCTCTAATACCTCCTGGAAGGAAGTATTCGGCGTAATCTTCTTTGGATAACCGGTACCGTTTATACTGCCGGCACCAAGGTGCCTTGTCATCTGCTCAATCGAAGGAAATTGATTTACCGGAATATTCATATCTATATCCCCTTCCTATCTGAATGAATTGGTTCCATTATTGTCATTCCACAGGATCTGGATCCGTTTCATCCTCCGGGTCTGTTTCATCCTCCGGATCCGGGTCCGGTATCTCTTCCTCCGGCGGGGCGACATAAGTGGAATTGGAAACCTTCAATGATATCTTATCCGTTACCGTGGTAAGATAAGGGTCATTGAAAATCACGGCTACTACATATTCTCCATTTTCCAGCTTCTCAAATGCTTTCTTATTAATCGTCACCTTATTTCCGGATAAGGAAACCAAATCCGAATCAAGTAAGGTTCCATTAATCACGATCGCTACCTGGTCTGCAACTGTACTACCATCACCAAGATCGACCTTAAAGGAAACATCCGCGGGCTTCTCCGCATCGTATTCCAGTGTGACCTTATCCTTAATTCCAGGAAGTCCCTTCTCGATAATGTATTCCTCGGAAATAACGCTGTCCAGCTGTTCTGCAGAATACAGTCTGTTGCCTACCGAAAGATAAGCCTTTCCCTTCGAGATGCTAACAAAATCCACTCTGCCGCTTACAGTACTCACTTCTCCGGTGGAACTTTTCGTATTCAGAACGACATTCTTACCAACCAGACTAAATGCCTGAGAGCTCGTGGTCAGTGCGCTTAAGTTCTGAAGCTGCTCTAATTGAGAGAAGGTGGCAAGCTGTGCGATAAATTCAGTATCCGTATTGGGATTAAGTGGGTCCTGATACTTCATCTGCGCTACCAAAAGCTGTAGAAACGCATCTTTCCCAAGCGCACCGTTCGCGGAAGCTTCTTTTGCATCGGAAACACTTTTTTTCTGCTCGATAATACCATTCTTCACCGGTTGTATTAACTCTGCCATAGTATCCTCCTTTCTTTATTTTTCTGTCTTTCTTTAAATTTCTGTTTCTTCTATGTCTTAACCTTCTCTAGTATTTCGCATCCTGCTTTGTACTTTATATTTTGTACTTCTTAATCCTATAATGTGTTTCTTAGGTCTTACCTTAAATCTCTAATTTTTTATGTATTTTAACTTTCTCTGTATTTCTTAATCTTACTTTTCTTGAACCTTGCTATCATGTCCCGGTTTTTCTTACCTTTATGCTGTGAAATCAATCTGACTTCCCCGCATTCCGGTAATATCTGCCGTTTCTGCTTCCTCTGGCAAAGACTCACCCATTTGCATTGCTTCTTCAAGAGTTATCTTTTTTCCTCCGGAGCTCTTCTGCTGCTTCGGTTTATTACTTTGCGAATCCGCCTGAGTGCTCTGCTCAAATTCATAATGAGCAACGGTTACTTCAATCGTTTCCACCTTTACCCCTTGCTGTTCCAGGGTATCCTTCAAGGTGTAGATCTGACTTTCGATTGCTTCCTTTGTAAGCTCATTCTGTACCACAAACTGCGCAGTCATAACGCCTTCCTTCGCTCTTATGGATAGATTGACTTTCCCTAAGTTTTCCGGATTCAGCTGCAGCTCCATAGAAGTCTGATCCTGCCGGACTACGACACGAATCTGTTCAATGATTTGATTGGCAATCTCTCGAAGTTCTGTGAGCTGAGCCATTTCTTCATTAAAATCTGCTGGAAGATTTCTCTGCGTGGCATCCACCATCCGGTCTACAAAATCCGTAAACCGATCCGCTGGTGCAGTTCCTCGCTGCTCTTCCTTCCGGTCCGCCAGAGACTGGCTGCTTCCTTCCTCTGCTTGTGAGAGCTCCAGTTCTGCTGCCGCTTTACTTTCTGTGGCTTCTCCGACGGAAGCTTTGTCTTTTTTGTCCGTTTCCGAACCAGACTCGGCGGGTACCTTTGCCCCGTTCTCCTTACTTTCTTCCCGGATCTTACCAAGCGTGGCATTCTCTGTAATACCTTCCTCTGACAGCCTTAGTTCCTGCTCTGCCAAAGCTTTCGCTTCCGCATCTAAAATCGCTGCATCCGAAGCTTTCGTCTCCATAAAATCCGAATTTTCTAACTGCGCAAGGATCTCCTTCACCTGCCGATCCGTTACATCCAAACCGGAAGCTGCACACAACTCTTCGGCTGTCTGTAAAAGCTGCTTCATGGAATCCGCAAGGCTTTCATCGGTAAGAGCTGCAGAAATCTCACTTTGACCGCTATTTGCAAGAACCAGCTGTCGAAGGAAATCTGGATCTAACAAGTCCGTTTCTTTCATCCCCTGCTCTTCCATCAGCTGCTGTAATTCCTCCGGGCTCAGATTAAGAACATCCATTACCGACTGCCAAATTGAATTAAGCAGCTCCATGATCCGGTTCAGTAAATGAGGATCCTTTGCAGCATCCTTCGCCGAATCTTCAGTTTCCTTTGCTGTATACCGATCGGTTTCCGTAAGAGTGTCTGCTTTCGTTTCGGGTCCGGTCACCGAAGGATTTAATTTATCGACGGATTTTACCGGAAGTTTTGTCCTTTGCCCGACGTCATTCCTCTTCGACGATTCAGCCGGGGAAATGCCGCTGCCGGACGTATCCTGCTTTGTCCTTTGACTACTTTCCATAATGAGGTCAAAGCTGCTATCCGTCTGCCTAGTTTTTCCGTGGAAGCTTGCTAATGCTGCACCGTTTACGTTTGCCGTCTGCGCCTTAATGCTCTGTGTCATCACCACATTCTACCTCCTTTCTTTCGTATTTTAATTGTGAGTGTCAAAAGCCTTCTTGTTAAATATTCTTCATCAATTTGCACAACAAGATAAAACCCAAGTAATAGGAAACAATATTTTTCTACGCAACTGTTTGAAGTCGTTGGCATGTACCATTACGTACTTCAATCCAAGTACTGCGTTTTATGTAGTGCTTTGTGAGACAACGGATTGAGAAGAAATTTGTTTCATATTACTTGTCAATGCATAAATTATGCAAATTGACGAAGTTGGTTTATACATCGGCTTTTGACACTCATATCAATTGTATAAACCTGTTGCATTCCGTAAAAATCTGCCTTGTAAATCTGCGTCGCAAACCTTTACCATTGCATCGATTCATAAAGTCAAGTAAACCGACTTTACAAATCATGTATTACAACGGAACCATGATAAAGAAAAGTTCCGATTGTAAGCCAAATCACTTAATCTGCCAATTTTTCTTTATCCATGTCCAGCATCTTTTTCGTTACCTTAGCGGCAAAGACACTATCCATTTCTGCCATAATCTTAGCACTCTCGGCAGGCTTCATACTAAGTAGAATCTGTGCGACCGACTCGATATCAGCGGACATCGTTTCCAGGATGTCCGCTGCTGCCTTCGGCTCCATCTTCCGGTAGATATCGGCTTTTTCCAAAATAGCATCCGCATATTCTAACTGCTCAACGACCTGCCGGTAAATGATCTCTGCATTGGTCGGATTGATTTTTTCATAATAAGCCTTGTATTCCTTTAAGTCAGGTGCTTTCTCGTTAAATACGACCTTCTTATCAAATTCAAGCTGTCTTTCTTCGAATCCCGCCTGCTTTTCTTCAAAGCCTTTCAAGCGGTTGATCTCTGCTTGCAATTCTTCCGTATTTTCCTTCCTGTCCGTTCCCTTCTGATTTAACTGCTCTATCATTAATTCCAATTCTTTTATCCTGGCAACTGCTTCCGGGAGCGATGAATACGAATAATTATTCTCGGATGCCATCTGTTCATCGGTCACGTCCGGAAGTATCCTATGAATAATAGGTACATCCTTCAGAATTGGTCTGAGAACCCCGGATCCAAACCCGCCGATATCCAGTTTGATCAGTAACGCAAAGATAGCGAGCCAGATGATAACAATCAGCAGTGCTATCACGATCGTCAATACCTTACTGTCTTCTTTTTTATTTCTGCCGTCGGCTTGTTTTTTTCTTGCCATTACCTGTCCTCCTCACCCAGCGTAATATTACTGTATCGAAAGCTGTTTCGCTCATCTGCTTCTTTGCGTTCCTCTGCCTCATACTCCAGCATATACTCTTCGAATGCATTCTGCTTCAGCTTATCCTGAATTTTACGTTCTGCCATTGCATTCTTTAATTTAATTCTTGCAGCTTCCAGACGTTTTTTTGCTTCCTTAACAATATTCTTCTGCTGGTTGATTTTTAACTTCATTATTTTAATAGCTTCCTCGCAATGTCGGATTTCTGTCAGATCCAGTATTGACCTTCTTAATTCTCTTAACATATCCTCATAGGAGCGCTTCTGCTCCTCCAGACAATCCAGTTTTTCCTCTTCCTTCGTAAGCTGGAGTCTTGCCATACTGTAGGCATTCTTCGCCTGCTCTTCCAGCTTCACTTTGATCTGCAGAATATTCTCCATACGATAACGAAATTTTTTCATTCTTTAAATATCTCCATAAGCGAATCAATTTCATCCTCAAATCCCAGCTTCTGATCGACATTCTGCATAAGGAATGCATTGACTTCCTTTATTTTTGATATCGCGTAATCGATCTCTTCATTGGAACCGCTCTTATAGGCTCCTATATTGATTAAATCCTCCGCATCCTGATAGGTCGCCAAGACATTTTTCAGCCTTCCTGACGCAGCCTTATGCTCGTCGCTGATAATGCTGCTCATAACACGGGAAATACTTTGCAGAACATCGATGGCTGGGTAATGATTCTTCTGTGCCAGCTTTCGAGAAAGCATAATATGTCCATCTAAGATACTTCTTGCCGTATCCGTGATCGGCTCATTAAAATCATCTCCGTCCACCAAAACCGTATAAAGACCGGTAATGGAGCCGCAATCGGAATTTCCCGCCCGTTCCAGTAGCTTCGGCATTTCCGCATAGACGCTGGGAGGATACCCTCTGGATACCGGAGGTTCCCCGGACGCCAGACCGATTTCCCGCTGTGCCATAGAAAAACGGGT
>SVEA01000182.1 GCA_015057615.1 Lachnospiraceae bacterium
AATAGGAGGTCATTGCATGAAAGAAAGACACTTTTTTGCAGGAAATAATACCGCAAAAGGCTTCTATAGCTATTTCGATTCTATCATTAACCTAGAGGAAGCAGAGCATTACTACATTCTCAAGGGCGGCCCAGGGGTTGGGAAAAGCTCCTTTATGAAAAATTTTGCCTCCCATATGTCTTCTTCGGGACACTCCATAGAATATGTCCATTGCTCCGGTGATAAAGACAGTTTCGATGCGATCGTAATTCCTGAGCTAAAAATCGCTTTCGTGGATGGAACCGCTCCGCATACGATTGATCCCAAATATCCCGGTGCAGTGGACGAAATTATCAATCTGGGTTATTTTTTTGACAGCAGGCAGATATCCAAGCACAAAGAAGAAGTCATTCGTACCAGCAAAGCAAAATCCCTGCTCTATAAAAGCGCTTACCGCTATTTGGATGCCGCGCGCTTAATACAGGAGGAAATCCAAACCGTATATGATTCGTTAACCGATACTCTTCTGTTTCAGAACCTCTGCAAAGAAATGAAAGACGAACTTTTTCGGGAAGGAGAGGGAAATGAAAAATGCTCCGGACAGTCCGGCCGCATACGTAAACTGTTCTCAGAATCCTACACAACCGACGGTTATATCAGCTATACTGATTCCCTGTGCACGGGCATGAAGGTATGGACTATTCTTGGAGAAAATATCAATTATACGGCAAAGCTGCTCGAAGAACTCAGAAAGGAAGCCACCAAAAATGGTTTTGATACGGAATGCTTCTATCGTCCTTTAACGCCTGAGAAGCTTCAGCATGTCTTCCTTCCAAAATTAAATCTTATGATTCGAAGTGAGGAAAAAGAGAAAGGTATAGCTTCAGATAAGACCATTGATCTCGGATACCTAATGGATGCCAAGAAACTGGAAACACATTCCCCCGAAATTTTGGAAAAAACAAAGCTTTTTGATTCTTTAATTGATCTTGCACTAGAGAAGCTTTCTGAGACCAAAAAGCTCCACGGCAGCTTGGAAAATATCTATGTGGGAAGTATGGATTTTGATGGAGTGAACAAATACTTCAACACCATTTTAGCGAGATACGAATAATACGGGATTTTGCATAGAGAAGATACGTTAAACCATATACCGGATTGCAATGGATCATATCAATCCGATCGGATGTTACATTAGAACCACATGATATGTATAAAAAAATGTCCATTACAATAAAACAGCACCAATAACGCCGGCAAGCAGGGTTAACAGAATCGGATTTATATTAAAGCGGATATTTGCAAAGGCGGCCGCGGCAAAGATTACCGTTCCTACGATAGAAATCGTTCCAAGTGGATTAGTAAATAAGGTGGACCAGCTGGCATCCGGTAAAAGCAGAACGCCCGATACGATGGTTATCGCAGCGGCAGCAATCAGCCCTACGGCTGCCGGCTTAACGCCGGCAAGGAAGCCATTCATTAATTTATTGTCACGGTAACGCTGAATAAAATGCATAACCAATGTGATAATGACAAACGAGGGAAGGGATACACCAGCCGTAGCAAACAGTGCTCCCCAGAAGCCGCCGGAGAGATACCCGACATAAGTTGCCGCGTTAATTGCAATCGGTCCGGGAACCACCATATCAAGTGCTGTTAAGCTTGCAAATTGTTCGCCTGTTATGGAGAACTGTGATGCTTCCGTTATAATCATGGACATCATGGCATAGCCGCCGCCAAAACCCAATGCACCAACTTTAAAAAACACATATAATAATTTTAAATATAAAGCCATTATCCGATCTCCTTCCTACTCCTGCCGGTTGTTATCTGTTGATATAAATACCCGGCAATACCTGCTGCCAGGACAACAATCGGGGCACTTACATGAGCAAACAGAACCAGAACAAAAGAAGACAACATAAGAATAACTCCAAAAAAGTTTTTCAGGTTATGCTTTCCTAACGTAAATGCAGCCGAAAGAATGAACGCAGAAGATGCTATCTGAATTCCCCGGAAGGCACCTGCAACCGGTCCTTCCTGAGGAATAAATTTCAGAAGGATGGTTGCGAGAATCATGAATGCAAAGGCGGAAATCGTGGAACCTAAGCCGGCTATGATCATGCCGAAGGTTCCGGCTACGTGACGCCCTACAAAGGATGCACAGTTAAGTGCAACCGCTCCCGGCAAGGTCTGGGCAAGCGTCGCATATTCCAAAAAATCCTCGTTCGACATTAATTTGTATTTATCTACCAGATCATGTTGAATAACCGGCATCATAGCAAGTCCACCAGCAAAGGTAAACGTACCTGCTTTAAAAAATATTGTAAATAGAGCCCAATTCGTTTTTAAGTTTGCTTTTAAGTCTTTCTTCATATTTTCCCTTATTTCTGCGCAGCTTTTGCACTCATTTCTTACTTTGGCACAGCTGCTTGCGTATATTAAGTTGCTGCATCAATGGTAAGCCAATTTGCCCGTATAATTTTCTCTCTGTAACTCTATTAGTATATCGTTATTCTGGATTAAATTCAAATCTATCATACAGAGTTTCCATGATTCTTTTAAAATAAATCTTTCTTTTTTAAAAAAAGGCCGCCTTACGATTTTTCGAATCGATAAAGCAGCCCTTTCCAAGGTGGAAAATCAGGTCTTTTCCTTCTTTTCCCTTGTTATTTCACAGTAACCCTGGCGTTAACTCGTCTTCCATCAACATAAATCATGATGATCGCATCCCCTTTGCTTACCGCTTTAACGGTACCGTTATCGGAAACCGTTGCCACTGATTCATGATTGGAATGCCAGGTAATATCACTTGTAGTTCCATAGATCTTTAGTTCCTTCGTTTCACCCTTTGCTAAGGTAAATTCTTTGGCATTTACTTTAAGGACTTTAACCTTGCAGGTTAATTTGGCATCGCCAACGGAAGCTGTGATCGTTGCTGTACCGGGACCCTTTGCTTCCACTCTTCCCTTGCTTGAAACAACAGCGACCGATTTGTCACTAGTTGTCCACGTAATTTTGCTATTGGTACCTTCCACCTTCAGGGTTTTTAAATGACCATACCAATCGCCGACTTCCAGTACAACGGACTCCTGGCTAATACCGACTACCGTAACCTTGCTCGTTAATTCTTTGGTGCCGTTTACTACAGCGGTAATCGTAGCTTTGCCCGATGCTTTTGCAGTAATGACGCCTTTGCTTGACACGGTTGCAACAGACTTATTATCGGAAGACCATTTTACCTCGCGAACCGGTCCCCAGATGGTTGGTGTATAGGTGTTTCCCGGCGCCAAGGTTAGCTCCTTTTTATAAATCTGGTATACGGAGACCTTGCAGGTTAATTTCTTACCGGCAACATTAGCGGTAATTGTCGTATTACCGGAAGCATTGGCAGTTACCTTTCCTCCGCTGGAAACGGTAGCTACCTTAGGATTACTAGAAGACCATGACGCCTTCTTTGTTGTTCCACTAATCCGAAGTGTTTTATAATGTCCAATCTCCAATTCCACCTTGGTATCATTGAAACGGATATAATTTGCCGCTTGAACATTGTAGATTTCTTTTGTAAAAAATATAGCTGTGATTGCTATACTTGAAATAAGTAATGAAAAAAGTAGTCGTTTCTTCTTCATTCAAGTCACTCCTTATATGTAACAGCTGATGTTTGGGTTCCCCGTGTCCTATGCTGAAAGGGGATTTCATTTTCGGACACGTATGGTTCTATTATAGAACATCTCAAAGAGTGCTTCATTAGTAAATATTTGGCTTTCCCTGTTTAAGTTAGAGAAAATTTTTGTACAAAAAAGGCTGAAGTCACCTGAAATCAACGTTCCTGGCGATTTACAGCCCTTTCCTATTTCCACATATTTACTAGTTTACTGGTTTGACGCTCCGAAACCAACTCACTCATTACGATATTTCTTAACTTTCTGGTCAATGGAATTCTTTCCCCATAAAGCTTTTCCCTCCATATTTTTCTTGAGTCGTCCTATTATCTTCAGTTTTAAATTGATACCATTTATTCTCTTACCATATTATCAAAATTCAACTGGTTTCACTAGTAAAATGCTCATAAAAATCGATAAGAAGGTTCAACATTGATTTAAGTGTCAAATCCCTCATGCGTTTGCCGCACCACTATGAATGAAAACTGGTTACTGACACTTTTTGGTTTATTAGTTACTTTATTTTGGTTATAATCAATACCATACAGTAGTGAGATCGAAGCTTTATTGAGGTAC
>SVEA01000183.1 GCA_015057615.1 Lachnospiraceae bacterium
ACGCTTTCGCTTAGTTGCATTACGTAGCGGTACATAAGGCTCCAAAATACGGAGCCAAAGTACCAACGAATGCAAATACTCCTTATCGGATATCATTTGTCGAAATCATATTATAGACTTTGCCCATGTGTGAACAGTAACCACTTGAGCGAATCAAGGGAATGCCTTCGTTCACAGATAAAAAATGATATAATCAAGAAGGTAATCCTGGGTGAAAATTAGTGTACACAGATAATAGTTTGTTTGGTATGATATTATTGCATTAAAATACACCGAATGCAATGATGCTTCCCCGAACTTTTGATATATTTGTAGCAAGGAGGTGAGGTTATGGATTGGCAGAAATGCATGAACGAAGCAATTGATTATATTGAAAATAATTTATCTTGTGATATTGATTATGATATAGTGGCAAAGATAGTGAACTGCTCGGAGTGCGAATTTCGCCGAATTTTTTCTTTCTTAGCTCAAATTCCATTATCTGAGTATATTCGTCGTAGGCGGTTAACTATGGCTGCAATGGATGTTAAAAAAGGCGAAAAAATAATTGATGTTGCGATGCGCTATGGATATGATTCTCAAGCAGCTTTTTCGAGAGCATTCAGTCGATTTCATGGAATAGCGCCATCCTTAGCTCGAAATGAGGGGACGGCGTTAAAAACATTTCCACGCCTGACCTTCAAATTAATACTAATGGAGGGAAACATTATGAAAAAGGATCCGAATCACAGAACTAACATTATAGGTGCCGGCGAAGTCGGTTATGCTATTTCGGTTGCTATGGACGAAGACAATATTCATAATACGAATCATTCTTTTTGGAACACGAAAGGAAATGATGTTCTCGGTGCAACTGCTCTTCCTATGTATGGAGCGTTTGTATCGGAAGAAAAATGCCATCTTTTTGGTGATGTATCCGGGAAAAAGTTGTTAGAAATAGGCTGTGGAGCTGGGCATTCTCTAAAATATCAAGGAGATCGCAAAGCTGCTGAGCTATGGGGATTAGATATTTCTGAAGATCAAATAGAAAAAACCAGGGAATATTTATCATCGTATGATTTAACTGCAAAATTGATCTGTTCACCAATGGAAGAAGACTGTGGAATACCTGTGAATTATTTTGACTATGTTTATTCCGTTTACGGTGTTGGCTGGGCTACGGATTTGGAAAGTACTTTTCGTAGGATTGCTTCTTACTTAAAGAAAGACGGTGTATTTATTTTCAGTTGGTCTCACCCAATACATAAGTGCGTTGCGATCGAAAATGATTCACTTACTTTTAAGAAAAATTATTTTGATGAATCCTGGTATACGGTATCTCTTGATGGAGGTGCATTATCCTTATCGGATCGCAAGCTATCAACATATATCAACGCATTGGCAAAAGCAGGGTTTGCCATTGACCAAATGATTGAAGAATCTGACAATGACATAATTCAATTAGATGAGAATAATGATTTTGCTAAAAAAGCCAAAATGCTTCCTGTAACATTTGTAATTAAAGCAAGGAAATTATAAAGATTTATAGGAATTAAAAAAGGGATCGTGAGTTGACACCTTAATGGTGGCAGCTCATTCTTTTTTATATGGATTTTTGAGATGGCTTTTATGGATGCCATAATGTAAAATTAAAATAAGTAAACCAACGAATTGCTTAAGGAGATCGAATGGAATTGAGATTTATAAAAGATTATATGAAGGACAGTGCTCTGCGGCATACATTAAATAAGCTGACAGAAGAAACCTTTGGATTCAATTTTGAGACCTGGGTAACAAATGGATATTACGAGGGGGACTATATCCCCTATTCTTATGAAGAAAACGGCAGACTGATTGCAAATGTATCTGTAAACCGGATGGAATTTATACAAAATGGTCAGGAAAAGCATTATATCCAGCTTGGAACTGTTATGACAGGTAAAGAATTCAGAAACAGGGGATATGCAAGTGAATTGATCGAGAAGGTGCTGGCAGATTATGTAGGAAAATGTGATGGAATCTATCTATTTGGAAATCTCAATGCTTTGGGATTTTATGATAAGATGGGGTTCTCCAGAGGAATGCAGTATCAGTACATATTAAAAAATGATGCAAGAATCGCACTACAGAAAAAGGCAAGGGAGCTGGATAAAACAGACTGCTTTCTGCCGGTAGATCCCGCAGAACAGCTACCAAAAAACAGATATATGGATGCAGTAAGGCATAGTGCTGCCAATGCCGCGCTGGAACAGAAAAACAAATATGGTCTGCAGATGTTCCATACTGCAGGAATGGAGCAAGTCTATTATAGCCGGAAGCTTGATTGTTATGTGGTTATGGAAGAACAGAACCGAACGCTCTATCTGCAGAGTGTAACCTGTACAAAAAGAATTCGTTTGGAGCAGGTACTGGCACATATTCGGGGAGAGTATGACCGTATGATACTTGGATTTGCACCCTGTATAGAGGATGCTGATTTGCTAGATGCACAGCTTTATGATGGCAAAGATGATTATCGATTATTTTACTATGGGGAAGAACTGGAGCGCATCGAAACAGAAAAACTGTTCTTCCCTGTATTCTCTCATGCATAATTTTCAAATTGTTCGAATCCCATCTCCTACTCCTAACAAATGCATTAAAATTAAGGTCTTCCGAGTTTTGGAAGGTCTTTTTTTTCGAACTGAATTTGCTGCATACACATAACGAAGTAGTCTATCTATTTGAAAAAAATAGCTTATGTAATATTCAATATTTCAGTATTTTCGTATTACAAACTGATATTATCTCTCAATCAATTCTACAGCTTTATCCAATCCATTTTCATTTTGAAGCTTTATAGAAAGGTGCTGAACATTCTCCCATATTACATCATAATTTTGATCTAACATAGAAATAGCTTCAATTATTCGTTCCTCACTCAATTCACTTGCAGGTAATGATTTTGTAGATACCTCCAACTCTTCCAATTGCTTGGCAAATCCCATTTGATCAAGCACATGAGGAACTGGTATTGAAGGAATGCCGTATATCATAGCGGCAGAAGCCGTCCCAAACCCACAATGATGAATTACTGCATAACCTTGCCTGAACAGCCAACTATGAGGAACGGACCCACAAGCTATCATGTCCTTCGGCAAAACATAATTCTCCAGTGTTTTCTGAAATCCTTGAATGATTGCTCTTTTCCCAGTTTTCCGAAACGCACTGATAAACATATCCAGCTTTTCTTTTTCACTATCACTTTCAAAAGACATTGCACCTAATGCCAAAATAATAGGTTTCTCGCCTTTTTCTAAAAAATCAACCAATTCCGACTGTGGAACATAATCACTATCTTCTTCGTACCAATAGCCGGTTAATATATGCTTACTTTCCCAATAAGGATTTCTTTCTTTCACATACTGGCTGATTGGAATCAAATCCAATTTACCGGAGATAATTTCATCCGATGATTTCATCCTTGGCAGCCCATAGACTTTCCTGATTTTATTGTATGGTTTTACCATTTGAGCGCCAATGATTTTTGCTAAGATTCGGTTCCAAACGCTTTGCTTTTTCAGTTTCTCCGCAATCATCTCTGTCTGAAGCGTAACATTTACTGTAGGAATTCCAAGAACTTCTGCCTCTGTCGCACCCATCTGACTATGTGATACAATAATCAAATCTTTTCCCTTGCAGGCTTCATATATCTCCGCGGTGGAATTCTGAATAATTTTGAAAACAAAATTCATTGTTTTTAACATGCTTAAGACTGCATTTGAGTTCTTTCCGCGGATAGTAGCGGCTTCGTTCTCTATATTAATATCTGGCCCTATGGGCACAAACTCAATGGAAGCATCTTCTACAAGTTTTCTCCAGCATGGATGGCTACCGATAAGAGTATTATGTCCTCGTTTGTTCAAAGACCTTGCCAGATATATATAAGGTTGAACATCTCCTCTTGTGCCCATTGTAAATAATGCTATTTTCATTGAACGATCTCCTCACTTTCCGCGATATTCGAATTTATATATGAGGTGTTCATACTCCTCGCATACATAGTACCACATATCTACCTAAGTTCTCCACCTCTTTTATTCGTACTAACTTTTTCTCCTTAGAGTCTTGTTACTGTTCACACATGGGCAAAGTCTATAATATGATTTCGACAAATGATATCCGATCAGGAGTATTTGCATTCGTTGGTACTTTGGCTCCGTATTTTGGAGCCTTATGTACCGCTACGTAATGAATCTTAAGCGAAAGCGTCTCCGATTCGGATACATTTGACGAAATCA
>SVEA01000184.1 GCA_015057615.1 Lachnospiraceae bacterium
ATCAGAATAAGTGCTACGCACCTTTTGACACCTTAATCATTAATACCTTAATGATTTGAAGGTCAAAAGCTTCATAACAAATGCTTTCTTCAATTTGTGCAAATCAAGAAAAAACTCAAGTAATTGAAGACATATTTTAATAGCAACTGTTTGAAGTCGTTGGTACTTAGATTACGTATTTTGTGGTCTGAGGTACCATTACGTACTTCAATCCAAGTATTGCGTTTTTTGCAATGCTTTGGGGTATAACGTGCTGCGAATGAAATATGCTTCCTATTTATTACTTATCAAAATCAAGCTGGATATCAAAGTCAAATTCCGCTTCCTCAAAGCGATACTTCGATAATAGTTCCGGACCGCAGCTGTTGGAGCCGATACCGCTCATCTTATAATCCAGGCAAACTATGGTATAAGGGGATTTCTCAAGCTCGTAGTTATGTGCTTTCACGGTAAGCTCCTCCTGGGTATACTCGGATACATTAAAACTGAATTCCTTACTCCCGGTTACAACCAGATTGTCTGCTCCGTTCGCTACCCGTAGGAATTGGCAACCGCAATGGCTGGAATTCTCCTGCGGTTTAATAAGATCCTCATGCAATTTGGCAACACCTGCATGGAATAACCCCATATAGGAGGCTCTGCGCTTATCCAGATAGCTATTGCTGGGACCGTATCCAAAATAGTCAACGAAGGAATATGTCTCCGGCATAAACAAACGAAGTCCAAAGCGAGGTAGATACGGCATTGCCGTATTTCTATCTCCATGGATATGAAGTGCGATCTTACCGGCAGCGTCGATTGTCCATTTTGTAATAAGATCCAGGATATGCTCTCTCTGAATTGCCGCAATCGCAAGCTTCTGTTCGATTACAACATTTTCACCCGCTTCGCAGACTTCCCGGCCTACCTTGGTTTCATAGACTCTCACGGTATGCTTGTCATACCCTGCATTCATCCATTCGTTCTTAACGGTTCGGTCATTGTCCGTAGGTGCTCTCCATAGATTAAATTCCATTGGCTTCTCAATAATATTGGCATTGTTTCGGATCAACGAGTCAAAGGTTCCGGTTATTGTATTAAACCGATATGCAAACTTCTCTCCGGAAATCAACACATAAGGCTCCGATTCTTTCACAACCGGAGAAGTGGTATCTTCTGACCCCTGGGTATTCTCCCGCATTCTCCTGTCACAGCTCTCAGCCAGTTCCGGACAATATACCCCGTCCCTTAATAAGAGCTGATCAAATCCGAGCGCATAATCCGCTTTCGTAAATGGCAGATCGTTCTTCTGATGATAACGTAGATTTAAGAAGCTAATACCATTCTCCGGAAGCTGGTAGGTAAGTTCTATTACTTTTGCTTCTTTGGCAGGAATATCCAGATCCGTGACCTTTCCGGTTTCGGTTACTTCTCCGTTGCATACAACCTCATAGGTCAGATACAGATAATCCGCAAGATTCGTAAAGTCCAGCTTATTCTCCAGACGAATTTCACCGGTTTCCCCATTTACAAGGGATGCTCTTACCGGACGTATCACATTCTTATACTCGAGTAATCCGGAACTGACGGTCCTGTCCGGAAATACCAAGCCGTCCACACAGAAGTTGCCATCGTGCGGGTATTCGCCGGAATCTCCGCCATAGGCATATTTGTGTCTGCCATCCGCCATCTTACCTACCGCAATCGCATGATCGCACCATTCCCACACAAAGCCGCCAGCAAAACGGTCATCGCTATAGATTTTTTCAAAATAGTCTTCGATATCTCCGGGCCCGTTGCCCATTGCATGGATAAACTCGCATAATATATAAGGCTTCTTATTCTTATCATCCGATAAATAACGTCTAATTCCCTCCATCGAATCATACATTCTGCTGTATACATCCAGCATGGACAGATCCGCTTTATGACCGTCTGTGATATGAACGCTTCCCTCATAATGCACCAGCCGGGTATTATCATAGGATTTTACCCATCTTCCTGCATTTTCAAAGCTTTTGCCCCATCCAGCTTCATTTCCAAGGGACCACATAAAGATACTGGCACGGTTCTTATCACGGATCACATTTCTCTGTTCACGATCTAAAATAATGTCATCGGAAATATCCCTCATCACAATATCACCAAAGGTTTCCTCATAGGAACCGGAATAGAAGGCAACCGCACCGTGACATTCCACATCTGCTTCCGCAATGACATAAAATCCATATTCATCGCACAACTCGGTAAACCATGGCGCATTGGGATAGTGGCTGGTACGGATCGCATTAATATTATGCTGCTTCATTAGGGACAGATCCTTGATCGCCTGCGCACGGCTAATGGTATATCCGGTAACCGGATCACTGTCGTGGCGGTTTACGCCCTTTAATTTAATTGCTGTATTATTAAAATAAATAACGCTGTCCTTGACCTCGATCTTACGTATACCTACCCTCTGGTAGATTCGCTCCTCGCCGGTCTCCAGCACCAACGTATATAATTTAGGATTTTCCGCATTCCAAAGCGTGGGCTGCTCAATTTCAAATTCTACATAGCCATCCTTCGCATTCCTGCTCTCGATGCGTGCTCCATCGGGAGAATACAAGGTACAGACGGTGGCAATCTTCTGCTCCAGATATCTTAATTCAACGGTAATGATCGATTTTGACAAATTATTATTCAGCTTTGTCTTAACAAAATAATCCCGGATATGCTCCTTCGCTCTGGTTAGGATATAAACATCGCGGAAAATACCGGACATACGAAACTTATCCTGATCCTCATAGTAGCTTCCGAGGCACCATTTGAATACAAGAACTGCAAGGGTATTCTCCCCCTCCTGCAATACCTCTGTAATATCAAATTCACTCGTTGAGTGGGAAACCTGGCTAAATCCAACAAACTTACCATTTATCCAAACATAGTAGCAGGAATCCACACCTTCAAAATTCAGATAGTTTCTTTGCTCCAACTGTTCTTTTGTTATCTGAAAGCTTGTAATATAAGCACCGCAGGGATTCTCCTCCGGTACATAAGGAAGATCATAAGGGAACGGGAAATTAACATTGGTATATTGATGGCAGTCATAGCCATGATTCTGCCAGCAGCTGGGAACCGGAATGTTGTCAAATCGATCGCTGTCAAAGGAAGGCTGGTAGAAATCCTCATCCACTTCAAACCGATTATTGTAATAGCGAAATTTCCATATTCCGTTTAGCATTTGAACCCGGCTGGAATCCTCTTGATTCGCATGCTGGTAATCAATTTTATCCACGAATTCGTTCATCATGTAATGCGGTATATAGTATGCTCGATTCGGCATGGTTCCAACATGAAGCTGTTTGGGGTCTTCATAGTATTTGGGTAATTTGATAGCCATATTCTTAAACCTCCATTATACAATTACGTTCTCATAATTTTATTTTCCTTTTTTAATGAAACGGTACTCCTATTACAGAGTTTGTATTACTTGCCTTAAAATACCGATAAATGTATTATAGCATCCATAAAGATACATTACAAGAAAAAGCAAGTGACATCACACACTTGCTTTTTCTGTTCGTTACTGTTCACGCCCACCATGTATACCATGTTATGATTTCGTCAAATGTATCCGAATCGGAGACGCTTTCGCTTAGTTGCATTACGTAGCGGTACATAAGGCTCCAAAATACGGAGCCAAAGTACCAACGAATGCAAATACTCCTTATCGGATATCATTTGTCGA
>SVEA01000185.1 GCA_015057615.1 Lachnospiraceae bacterium
ACCTCAATAAAGCTTCGATCTCACTACTGTATGGTATTGATTATAACCAAAATAAAGTAACTAATAAACCAAAAAGTGTCAGTAACCAGTTTTCATTCATAGTGGTGCGGCAAACGCATGAGGGATTTGACACTCATATCGTTAGTGTATATACAATAGGTGCAATACCGAAGTTTTGCAATTTTTAACTCAATTCTTATCTTATTAAAAAGGAGAATGAAATTGAAAAAAATAAGAATCACTGTGGGATTATTATGCGTCCTCCTAACTGTGGTAGGATGCAGTAAGAACAAGGTAGAGATTTCTGCTCCGGAGATGGAACATGGGACGGTTGAAGAGAGTGCCGATGGAAATACTGGTTCAGCCAACGGGAGTGCAGATGCGGCTTATGGGAATACCGAAGCTGTTAATGAAATTGTTGGTGCAGCTGGTGAAAGTATCGACAATGCCAATGCTTCCGGTGAAGTGGTGGAAATTTCCGCAGAGGAACTGATGGAAAAGGAGATCCGAGGCTGCTTTGATTATTTCTGGAACGAGACGCAGACCGATCCGTCTTCGAAGGGTTATGGTTTAAATCGGGATGGGAATACCGGTGATCGGGATTTCGCCTCGATTGCTAGTACCGGATTTGCTCTATCGGCGTATACCGCTGGTGTGGAAAAGGGTTATATCACCTTTGAAGAGGGGAAGGAGAGAAGCTTACAGACACTTCTTACCGTTCGGGATGAGCTTGAACGGATGGATGGATTCTACTATCATTTCTATCATCTATCAACCGGGGAACCGTATGACGTGGAGGTATCCACCATTGATACCGCCTTGCTTTTATGCGGCGCCATCGTATCCGGGGAATACTTTGGCGGCGAAGTGAAAGAAGTGATGGAAGATATCTATGAGCAGGTACAGTGGGATCAGATCGTAAAAGGCAACGATCGTTTCTGCATGGCATATGAGCCGGCGGAAGACGGCACCATGAAAAAGATAGGGGAATGGGATGTGGCGGCGGAGCAACTGATGATGTATATTCTCGGTGCGGGTTCCCCTTCCTATCCGGTATCGGGAGAATTGTTCTATGGCTTCCAGCGCTGGAGGGCGGTCTATGGAGATTATACTTTTATAAGATCCTGGTCGAACTCCCTATTTGCCTATCAGTTCAGCCATGCCTATATCGATTTTAGAGACAAAACTGACCGAAAAGGTGTGGACTGGTTTGAAAACTCAGTGCAAGCCGCCCTTGCCTCAAGACAGTTCTCGATTGACCATAAGAATATATCGAAAACCTATCAGGAAAATTCCTGGGGGCTCACGGCATGTCTGGGCAAAAAAGGCTACAATGGTCTATATGGCGCGGAACCAAACGGGATGCCCCAGGGGAAGCCGATCGGTGCGAATGACGGTACGATCGCCCTTTACGGAGCAATCGCCAGTATGCCCTTCACACCGGAATTCTCCCAGGATGCGATGCTGAACTATTATAGCAACTATCCAGAAACCTGGGGTCCCTATGGCTTTTATGAATCCTATAACCTTGATATAGGGAAAAAAGGACATGTTACCAAATGCTACCTCGGAATTGATAAGGGCATCACCCTGGTGCAATTGGTGAACTATCAGGACGGCTTTATATGGGACTTATTCATGTCAAACGAATATGTCAAAAACGGCATGAAGGCATGTGAGATACAATAGAGCTATTACTCGTGGGCGTTACTAATCGTTATAACTTATGCGGTTGATTTTTCCATCAAAATAAATGAAATCACCGTCCTCGTAATTCCATATACCTTGAAAATGTGTAGGATATTTGATAGCGTTTTCAGAAAACTCATAATCCCTACATAATGCGGACCATTTTAGATATTCCATAGTTCCATCCTCATTTGTTATGGCACGGTCATTCGTTGTGAAGGAAATCATTTCTCCTGCTTCATTAAAATTAAAAATGCCGCTTGCAGAGATACCATAATATTCAATCGTAGCTTTTACCTGTAATTCTTCAATTTCTTCAAAAGTAATATAGCCTTGTAAAAGTGAAGTTGGAACGAACAGGCACTCCGCAAGATAGGTTACAAGAGAGGCTTTATCCATTGCTTCTCCTGTTTGATTGAATAGTGGAAAGGCCTTCCCTATGATGCCTTTCATCCTGCCTTTACCATTTAAGTAACAATCGTATCCCTCAAAGGGGATTCCAAACAAACTGCTGTCAATCAATGCCAGCCGGGTTGGATTTTCAATAAAATTATATTGTGTACTATCAATGCGAAGTGCTGGGCCATTTCGGCCCTGTATAAAGGCAACATCGCGAAACTCCATTTTCATAAAAGACATTTTCGGCTTGCCAATGTAACCGCAGTGATTGATATATTTCTGAATGATTGGTGGCAGATTTTGAAATTCACTTTCGAAAAATACCTCATTCACAGACAACATTTTTTTTGTCATCAGATTGGCAACGTCATGTGAAAACTGTTGCTTGGTTGGAGAATAAGGTATATGGAACCATATTAGGATAGTTCCAACACACACAAAGAATATCCCAAGTGCAATAAACATAGATTTCTTCCTCCGGTTTTTAGTTTGTAGGATTTTTTGGTGAATCGCCATGGATTAGCTCCTCTCTTGTAATGCGTTTTTAATCGCTTTCCGTTTACTGTTTCAGTATAAAAATATATTTCTGCTTTTTCAAGAAAAATTTTTCTAAGTTTACGAAAAAGATTATTGTTTTTTTGTCTTATGGTTTTGGATTGAAATTTTTTATCGTAGGATGGCATAGTAAGATTTGTTATCTTAATAAAAAATTAATATATTTTATATGTAAAAAATGGTAAGATACAAGAGGAATAGATAGGCAATTGCGAAACTCACCAGTTGTATTAATTGTGCATACACAATATTACAATGTCGAAGTTTCGCAATTACCTAAGGGAAATAGAGAATATGAAGGAGGACATAATGATGCTAAGGAAAGGGA
>SVEA01000186.1 GCA_015057615.1 Lachnospiraceae bacterium
CTTCTATCGCATTATCTGTATTCGTGACGAATCTTTTCAAGATTCAGGCACGAATACTTTCTGCTCCTATTTTGCTGATACGAGTTTTAAGGTTAAAATCTGCTGATTTAGAACTGGAAGCGGTTTAATCAGCAGACACTATTTATATACCATTAGGAATATTATTAATAGTAATATGCTTAGTCCAATTGGAAGTTCTTGCATTAAGAAATTTGAAAGAGAAGATTTAAAAGATGAGATTTCTGTACGAGAGGGTTTGTTTATATTGCTACATGCGATAAAAGAAAACGAGTATATATCCCTATCATCAGATTTTTTTTCAAGAAGATTGCTTAAGGCATTATTGGAGCAAGGCGCATTTAAAGCTACACAATATAATGGATTTGATGGAGAAAATGATTATCAATTTTTGTTAGACATGTTTAATAAGAGAAATAAAGATTCTATTACAAGTGCACAGCACAGAAAAATAAGGGCTATTATTGTAAATTCTATTAAACCTTATTTAATTAGTGTATTAGATGAGAAAATTAAAAAATGTAACATTCTTGATTAAGGACTGAAATCAGTCCTTTTTTCTGACTCAATTTTCTGACTCAACTCGGTATTTTTCAGATGGAACCAGATAAAGAGAGATAAATGTAAAATTCTTAAAAAAGCCTTTATCCATGGAAAGGATAAAGGCTGATAAAATCAGATGAAAGAACTACTCTGAATGTTTTGTTTTACGTGTGGAAGGTCTCGAACACACGATGTTATTTTTATGAAACCCAGTGTTTGTAGGGGCTTTAACAATGTATACTATAAGCCCTGAAGAAATAAAAAGCAAGTACTACATGGTATTTGTTTTATTCCACCTTACGACGGACACCCTACTTGTCATTGACTGAGTGTTTCTCACTATCAGAGTACGCTACGGACTTGCACCGATTAGATTGCGCTCATGCTGGGCGAACTAAAAAATATAGTATTATGAATTTAACATATACCCTTATTCATGAAAATTCTATATAATCCATATCCTGCAAAACAACCTAACATATTTAATATTATGTCATCTACATCGGCATAGCCTATCATAAATACAAATTGTATTACTTCTATCAAGACTATTATGCCTAGACAGATTAACATACTATATAATAATTTATGCCTTGTGAGTAGAGGGATAAAAAATCCCATTGGTAGAAATGCAATTACATTTCCCGCTAAATGTTCAATAACGTACATAATAGATATGGAACTTTTTTTCACCCTCCTTATGTATGACAATGTCGTCTTAAAAGGGTATAGGTTAATATTCCAAAATCCAAATTCTCTGTTAAGTTTTATAGAATTTCTTACATGTAAAAAAGTATAATTAAAATCTAGTTTAATAACTACAAATACAATCAATAGCACTATATATATAATAAATATAATGTTTAAAAATTTTCTTTTACTCATTTAGTTATAGTTCCAGTGAAAGTATAAATCTGTGTGTCATCCAATTTTGTAAATCTAATATAATACTTTGCATCTGGATCTAAGTTTGAAAAATAAGCTGTGCCACCGTTTAATGAGATACTTACAGGAAGGTCAAGGGTAGAGCCTGACTTCATTAAATGCACACTAATACCTTTACTTTCATTGATCATCCCATTTTTATCTACATTTATTGAACCTACCTTTACTTCCATTGTTGTTACTCCACTGAAAAGGCTATTAGTATATACCGCATACTGCATTTCTACATCATAACTATAATCATTTTTACTTAAATCTACAAAAGACGTTCCTGTTGGTGGTTTTTTTCCTCTCACTAAAATATTACTTTCAACGAGATATTCATGTACATAATTTTCTTGTGCTTGTATAGACACAGGAGTGCAAGTAACTAGCATAAAGATAGCGAGAAAAAATAATACTTTTCGTTTCATAAATATACCTCCTTAAAGTATTGAGATGTAATTTACTGGTTGCACTTCCATTATAATACAACATGGTGTTGTTTTCAATAAGACTAAAGAATTGTTTGGATTTTGTACTGATTGTACTGATTTTGTTTAAATTTCATTAAGTTTTCATATAAATACTTATGGAAAAGCGAAAAATAATGGATTTAAAATGTAAAAGCAAAGATTTATATGTGAAAATGTATTAAGATATAAGCGAACGATCTCAAAGTGATATTTAATAAACTGAAATTGCAGAAGCTACGAATTATAGAAATTGAAGGGAAGGAAGAGTATGGATTCAAAAATAATAATTGTTCGGATAAAAAGTACATTCGCAGATACAATCAATTACTTGGACAAAAGTTTAGCCAATGGCAGCAAACAACGGGCTATCCTGCATTGCAGCATTTGTTGTTTTTGAAACATGCGAATCGGAACAAAAAGATAAAATATTACAAATCTATGTTGGAGATGGGTGAATTGCCCATAATGGTGTGCGGTAGGTTGTGTATTATAATTAAAGCTTGCTTTTCATCTGAGATGATAATAAATAATTTTATCTCAAACTCTGAATTAGATTTAAAAAATGACTTTGGAAGCCATTCTTATGTAAATATTGAAAATAACATTGATTTAGTTAATTAGATGTCTTTTATTACATATTTACCATATCGTTTTATTGCTAAACCTGTTGCTGAGCAATGTTATCCTAGTATTCAAAAAGAGAATAGTATGCATGAATACGGTCAACATAATGAGCATTGTAAGCGTCCCATAGGACTAATGGAAGAACAAGAGTACCGTTCAGAGTTCCAAAGGGATTATGAACGAATTGTACATGCGAAAGCATATAGACGTTTAGTTGATAAGGCACAAATATTCACATCTTCCAAAGGAGATCACTATCGAACACGTTTGACACATACACTAGAAGTTGCGCAGATCGCTCGTGCAATTGCAAATGGATTAAACCTTAATGTTGAATTAACGGAAGCAATTGCCCTTGCTCATGATTTGGGACATACTCCATTTGGACACCAAGGAGAGAGAACGCTAGACGATATCTTAAAAATGAGAATAGATATTATAAAATATACACCTGATGAAAATAAAAACTTCTATGGAGGGTTTAGCATAACTTTCAAGGTGTTCGTGTTGCAGACTATTTAGAAGATAAATATATTGATTTCGATGGTATTAACTTATCTTATCAAGTACTTGAAGGTGTTTTAAAACATACATCAGTAAAAATTAAAAAATTGTGAAGTCTGCAGTGTTTATGATAATTGCGATTGTAAGTGTTTTGATTTGCAAGAATTTCTTTCGAATGGTGACGTTAGTTATTTATATCCTCAATTGCCAATGGCTACAACTTTAGAGGGACAAATTATTCCAATTGCTGATGAAATTGCCCAAAGAAGCCATGATTTGGATGATTCCTTTGCTTCTGGAATACTAGATGTTGAGCAACTAAGAAATTATTTAAGTCTTCAAAAAATGAGGTCACTTCAAAAACCCCTGCAGATAATTGAACATCAGCTAAATGAAGCAAAAGAAAAACGTCGAGTCTTCGTTAATATAGAAGAATTGCGTCATAGTCGTATTGTTTCAGCTGTGATTGACTTTTTCATTAACGATACAATCATTCATTCTAAAAATTAATACAAGGTTTTCAGCTAAATGATTTTTATATTAAGGAGCATAGATTTAATCAAAAGCTAATTGATTTTTCACATAAGGGCAAAGTCCTTTGCAATTATCTGGAAAAAATAATTTTTAAGAAGGTTATTAATAGCCTGGAGGTTGTACAATTTGATAACAAGGCAGCTATGATAATTTCGGGATTATTCAAAGCTTATTATAACAACCCAAAACTTCTTCACAAAGGAACGCTTAGAAAAATATATGTTGCAATGCGTCAATCTACTAATGAAGTCATTGATTTTCTTGAGGGGGATTTGGAGGAGGTAAGAAATGAAATTAAACGGATTGTTGATACTGATCTATCAAAAATGGAAGGTAACAAAAAACAAGAATATATACAGAAGAAAAAAATATTAGTCAGAGCCATTGCAGACTATATATCTGGCATGACTGATAGTTATGCCATTAATGAGTATAATGAAATATATCAATGAAATTATAGACGTTTTATCTCTTGATGTATTATCTTTCCACTATGTTTATAATTAGGTAAAGACAATACGATTTTTATGATACAAGTATAAAGATTACGATCCAAAAAGAGGCTATCCAATGCATTACAAAAGAAAAATGCTTTAGAATATTACAGATGAGCGAATAACGGAAATAGAAAATTCAAACTAAGGATGATGTAGTAGAGCATCCTGAAATATTCATTATAATTCATTTCATCGTGGCTAATGCCGTACAGTTACTGTAATTTTGATTTTCTTTAACTTTCACCCAATAAGTAAAGCTAATTGCATATTAATAGGACTTCAAGCTTGTTAAATTAAGGTGTCGAATCAAAATCAAAACAAAGAAAAGGCCCATATGTCTAGTTTAAATGACATCACTTTAGAAAGTAATAAGTATCTTAAAATAAATTTTGATGGATGAGATTTATCCTTCGATGCAGGTCTTTTCTCATTAGAGAGTTCACCTTCAAACTTTGTTTTGTTAAGCTTTTGAAAAGTGAAATATTATAAGAATTCTTTCCGGACGGTCACGTAAGGTATTATATCCACAATTTCTGATGGCTATAGTATGCAGCTCTTATCTGGACACATATTCAGTAGAACATAATGGCCGACTAAGAAAATACTATAAGATTACCAGTAAAGGAAAAGATTATATAAAAGAATTTCTGGAGGAATGGCAGCAAGTAATGAAAATATATTATTTTATTAAAGAAGGTCGGGGTCATGAATAAAGCTTGCGATTTTTTTGGGAGTCCCGATTTTATTTACGGCATCTTCTTCTGTCATACCGTTTTCAACATAATCCGATAGCATTTCATCATAGTAGATAATAAACGGATCCTATATATTAAGGCGAAAACTAATTATTGCATCGAGAGAACTAACAGATGGGAATAAGTCCATAACCACAATCGCCCTCGACTATGGATTTTCGTCTCATGATGTATTTACTCGTGCTTTTATACGGGTGTTTGGTGTATCACCCAAAGAGTATCGTAATATGGGAGAAGTTCCGCCGTTAAAAAGGTGTTCGATAGAATATAACGAACGAGAAAAGAATGCTTACCAAATGGAATTTCAAATCGTTAATTCACCCGGCTTTGCGGTAATTGGGTTAGAATGCAACGCTGAGATTTGGGATGGCAACGGTAACATTGGAAAGCTATGGAGCGAGTTTCTAATGCGAATGGAGGATATGGATCCACTTCAAGGTCCTATGACTATGTATGGTATCTGTGAGCATGAACATTGCGACAGTAAGTATTTTAAATATATGGCAGCCGTTGGGATAAATAAGGTTGAAAAAGTTCCCAAGGACATGGTAGTTCGATATATAAAACCACAAAGCTATTTTCAGGCAAATGTTCCTGCTTCAATTCGTGTGCCGGATGCTTATTCAGCGACGATCGGTTACGCAAAAAGTCTGGGGTATGTAATAGAGGAGCATGATAATATTGAAGTGTATGAGGAAGAATTTAAGGATCCGGCTTATTATAATTTTCAATTATGGATCCCGGTTAAGTAATCGATAGATAATGTCGCTATTTATTTGTTTTATAATTTTTTGCAGTTGTACCAAGGTCACGTAATTCATGATTTCTGCTGCGGCGGAAACATGGGGATAAACAGGAGGTTCCTATGTCAAACTTATTGATTGAAAAGGTTAAAACAAGGTTAAATGAAAATAATTTGGTTTTTAGCAAGAAGCCTATTGTGATAGGTGGTATGGCAATGGAATACTATGGTATGAGAAAATCAGGTGCTGATATCGATTTAGTGATATCCAATGAAGATTATATTACACTTGCAAAACAGTATCCTGACAATAGAAAAGATATTTATGGCGATTTGGGATTGGTTATTGGTGAATTTGAGATATGGAGAAGCATTGCTTTGCTGGATTATAACTTCCTGCGTAAGGATGCAATTGATGAGGAAAATGTTTATATCGTATCGCTGGACCGGCTTTTATTAATGCGCGTATGTGCTATGGAAGTTACGAAATACCGAATGGATTTAGAAATAATGAAAGAATATTATTATAAGCATTTCCGTAACCAGAATTTTTTGCAGGAAGCTAATTTGCATAGTATGTCTTACGATAAAAAGGGAGGCATCGTATTTGGAGGTAAATATGAAGATGAATAAATTTAAAGTACAGAAGTCATAACAAATTGGGGCAAAGATTGGTTTGAATTTTAAAACACCGGAAAACCTTATGCACATTGTGAGTTAATGGTTAATGACCAGTTATTTTTGGCTGTGAACGAAGCGTCAGATGACTGTGAGCGTACCAAAGGAAAGACATGGCAGTCAACTACTTTTAATGTGTATGAGATGGGAAGTGAGGAGGCTGTCCGGTACGCTTTTGAACGTTATAATAAAATATACTACTATCATAAACCCAACGATATGTATTCGTATTCGATTCACTAATACTAAAAATAAATGATAGTCGCAATGCATACTATCATTGCTATTACTAATGCGGAAATCACGGATAAACACTTTTTTTATACTCGATTGTGTAATATATTACCATAACGCCGAAAATATTTTAATGTTTTCCTTTTGAGACATATGGCATTACTATTTCGAATGATTAATTGCAAGGACTTTTTTATAGGGGATATAACCATTTTAATATGCATGAATATGGTGAATGTCAAACACTACCTCAACTCTATTGTTGTTTATTTGTAGACAAATATGCTTTATAATGAAATAAATATTCTGTTTACGGGAGGTTAGTGTGAAGAATAAATTTTTCACCAAGCGAATTAATTCGCTTTGCAAATACCACGCCTGCGGCACAAAGTTTGCAGGTGGTCGAGAAAGGCATGGTTATTAATATGGCATATAAACTTCTCATAGTTGATGATGACAAAGAATTATTAAAAATGTTAAAATATTACTTTGAATTAAAGGGTTACTTAATCTATACAGCAATTGATGGAAAAGAGGCATTAGAAAGGATAGAAATAATACCAGATTTAATTTTGCTTGATATTAATATACCTCACATAAGTGGGTTAGAGGTATGTAAACGAATTAGAAATAAGGTATCATGTCCTATACTGTTTTTAACTGCCAAAGTAGAGGAGCAGGATAAAATCAATGGGCTGCTATCCGGCGGGGATGATTATATTATTAAGCCGTTTAGTTTGAGGGAACTGGAAGCCAGAATTACCTCGCATATAAAAAGAGAAGAGCGAAATAGGGATAAACGCAGAATAAAATTTGTTGACAATCTAAGTATCGATTTTGTAGGGAGAACGGTTGAATATTCTGATACGGAAATAAATTTGACAAAGATGGAGTATGAAATTGTGGAGTTTCTTGCCAGCCATGCCGGACAGGTTTTTGATAAAGAGAGTATCTATGAGAAAATATGGGGATACGATGGGGAAGGCGACAGTAAAATTGTAACAGAGCTGATCCGTAGAATCAGGAAAAAGCTATCGGAATATACGGATCAGGAATTTATTGAAACCGTATGGGGGTGTGGCTATAAATGGAATATGTAAAACAATTATCATTAAAGAAAACCATTATGTTCTATTTACTCATTGCATTGACAATAAGCTTTTTTACTTCCGCCTGGATAGTCTCAACTGCTGAGCGTGTCCAGTATAACGTATGGTTTCAATATATCGATAAAGAGAAGTATGATGATTTAGTCATTCAGGATGAGAAAGAAAACGGAGTATCGGTTGATATCCCTCGCCCCAGTTCCTATGTAATGTCGGATACGGATCACTTTATTTCGGAAACCTGTGATTTCCTGACGACATGGACACCACTAATATTGTCCACCTTATGTTCCGGGTTGGCTGTAGTGGTATTTTACAATAAGAAATTAAAAACACCGATAAAAATACTGGAAGATAGCTCCCATGAAATAGCATGTAATAATCTGGATTTCCAGATTAAATATGACTATGAAGATGAAATGGGCAGACTGTGTACTTCCTTTGAACATATGAGAGATCAATTACAGATCAACAACAAGTACATGTGGAAAATGATAGAGGAGCAGAAAAACCTAAAGGCAGCAATTGCCCATGATTTGCGGTCTCCTCTTGCTATATTAAAAGGTTACCATGAGATGCTAATTGAATTTATCCCACAGGATAAGATCGATAAGGAAAAATTAAATGAGATGATACTATCCTGTGACAGGCAGACAGACCGCCTCTTATTGTTTATAGATAAAATGAGACAGCTATCAAGCCTGGAAGACAGAAAAGTTGATTATGAAGAGGTAAATACGGTTGAACTGATAAAGCAATTAAAGGCAACCGCGGATATTCTTGCCGATCCGAAAAATATTGAAATTGAAATATCAAGTAAGTCGGGGATACCTTCGTCATTTCAAGCAGACCTGGCTGTTATTTATGAGGTGTATGAGAATTTAATATCGAATGCGATACGTTACGCTGCTAAGAAAATAGTAATATCAATAATGTTTACCAATTCTATGTTACAGATTAAGGTATGTGATGATGGGACAGGTTTTAAAACAGACAATAACGATTTGATTACCAACGCATATTATCATGATAATTCCGCAGATGATTTAAACCATTTTGGCTTAGGCCTATATATCAGTAAGATTTTATGTGAAAAGCATGGGGGAAAGATATGCATTGAAAAGGATCTTAATATCGGAGCAAGTGTAAAAGCAGAGTTTTTAATTCATTAGAAAGCGTTTATACCGAGAGAGCATTCATTGATCTGGATGTTCTTTTTTTGTTGTCTTTTTATAGATATCTCTATGTTAGTCTTATGCTATAGCAGGTAATTGTGAAATTTTGATCTTGTAGCTGTTGCAATCGCCTGCATATGCGATAGGAAAGAGAGGTGCAATAATGTTAAAAACAATAATGAAAATGGAATTAAAAAGATATTTAAGGAATCCAATCTATTTTATTGGAGCAATCGTAGTAGCTTTCGGTGTTTACAGTAGCGTATCACCTTATCTAACAATACATTATTTTAATGATGATGGTGAGATACCTACCTTAGTGGAGTATTCTGAAATAGACGATGCAGATATTATGGATGGATATATCCCTGCTTCTAAAAAAGAGCAATATACCATGGGTCTTGAGAAAATAGGTCAGATCATGGTGGATGTGTTTGGGATTAGTCCGGCTGAAATAAAAGAGCTGACAGACAAGCTGGAGAAAAGTAATATGTCTTTTACGGAAATAGCGGAATATATGAAGTCCAATTATTCCTTTTATGGCGCAAATACTTATTTTTATGAATCTAAGATGAAGCAGGCGAATGCAGAGGAAGCGAATCATTATATAGAAACCTCGCTGAAGAAACATACCTACAGTAATTATTTTTCACGAAAGTATGCAGATTACCTTGGTGTATATATTATTTTTTATGCGATCCTTATATTTGCTTTTTTATTTATCAGGGATTCGAAACGGGATATCTATGAATTACTCCATACAAAGCCTTTGAAAGCCTGGCAGTATATCTTCGGCAAACTATTTGGCGGTATGGCGGCCATAGGTGTTGTGGTGGGGGTAATAACCTTATTATTTGATACTATTGTAATGTTGCATGGAAAGGCAGCCGGATTTCCGGTATCCTTTTGGGATCTATGGCTTGCTGTAATCCTATATATTATTCCCAATTTACTTATGGTGGCAAGTGTTTATACGGGCATAGCAGTGCTTTTTAAAAGTCCCTTACCGGCGGTACCGGCATTGGTTTTATATATGATCTATTCCAATATGGGGAGCCAGCTGGAGGATGGTAGCTTCGGTTATAGGATACGTAAATTAGCCATATTGGTTCGGTTCCCAGATGTGTTTTTTGAGACAATGACCCCTCCACAGGCAGTATTTAACCAGATGTTTCTTTTTGCATGTGCAATCCTTGCGATTTCTTTAAGTATCGCGATCTGGAAGAGGAGGCGGGTTTATTGAACTATAATATAAAGATAGCGTTGACGAGAGCGAAGGTATGCTACTCGGTATCTTTCTTGCTGATATTGGCGCTGATCCGAGGAATATCTTCTCCGGAGGAAATAGGAGCAGCAATGGATGCTAACGTTGCCTTATTAGCTATTATATTTTGTTCCGATACATATTACCAGGAAATACAGGATAATCGATGGGAGGTTTTTAATTTGCTGCCAGGCAGGAACCGATATCATACAATCTGCCAAAGGCTGTTGCTTCAAGTCATATATATCAGTCTATTGATTAGTCTGGGTTATTGGGTTTTTTATATACAAAAGACAGCCTACTGGAGTGAAGCAGGTAAGCTGCGGCTGTATATAACGGCGGTTTTTGCCTGCTCAGCAAGTGTTTTGTTTTTTGGGACATTATCATTTACGCTGGTTAATTTATTTCAAAATCTATGGATGGGGATTGGAAGTACCTTTTTGATATGGACTATTCTAAATTCTATGGCTGGCAAAAGAATTCCGGATTGCATTAACGTATTTGCTTATGGCATCAGCCAAAGCCTGGAAATGTCAGTAGACTGGATCATTGGTAAGCTAGTTGCTGTTATAGCTTCGATCCTACTAATTTATTCGAATAAGAGGTTTCTTATTTGGAGGAAGAAAGGGTTAAGGTGAAAGAATGTCAATAGAGATTAAGGATTTATCGGTTCAATTCAGGAATGGAACAGTTGCAATTAATCATATAAACATGAATATTAACAAAGGAATCTACGGATTATTAGGGGAAAATGGTGCAGGAAAAACGACGCTTATGCGAGTGTTAACCACAATTTTAAAGCCAACAGGCGTGCAGATCAAGCTAAGCGGCATAGAGTTAAAAGAAGAAAACTATGAAAAATTGCAAAGCCTTATAGGTTATCTTCCGCAGGAATTAGGACTTTACCCAAACTTATCGGTACGGGAGTCTCTTGAATATATGGGGGGATTGGCCGGTGTTTCAAAGGCAGAGTGTAAGAAACAGATAGGCTATTATTTGGAGAAAACAAGTCTTACCGATCATCAGAAAAAGAAAAACAGGCAATTATCCGGGGGAATGAAACGGCGCGTAGGATTAGTTCAGGCATTGTTGCACGATCCGCAGATTTTAATTGTAGATGAACCAACAACAGGACTTGATCCGGAAGAGCGAATACGTATTAGAAATTTACTGGTAGATTTTTCGAAGGATAGAATCGTATTATTTTCAACCCACGTATTAGAGGACTTGGCTGCCACATGCAATAATCTGGGTATACTTAAAAAAGGAAACCTTATATATGATGGGAAGAGGGAAGCATTACTTCATCGGGCAAAGGACTATGTATGGATCTGTAAGCTAAGAGACGAGGAGGAATACAATGTGATACAAAATAGGTATATCATATCCTCTAAAAATTATACGGAGGGTGGCATAGAAGCAAGAATTATTTCGGATAGAAAGCCAGATGTTCCAGGTATAAATACGGATGCTACATTGGAGGATGCATACATTTATTTAATGAATAAAGAGTATAATTAAGGTCAATTGAAAAAGAAAGTTTTAAAAAGAAATGGTTAGGAAACGAATCGTTTGATATATTAAAGATGGTGATAAATGGGAGGTTTTCTTATGATATCTGCTCAAAAAGATATATATAAAACAAATCAAATGAGGTAAATTGGAATTATATGCCCTGCTTGGTGAAGGATATAAGCAATGAAAGAAGGACAAGAATGTAGTATCGAGTCTTTAAAAGAAAAAATGACCAAGAGGAGAGAATAGATATAAATATGATTGGGTTACTGTTCACACATGGGCAAAGTCTATCATATGATTTCGACAAATGATATCCGATAAGGAGTATTTGCATTCGTTGGTACTATGGCTCCGTATTTTGGAGCCTTATGTACCGCTACGTAATGCAACTAAGCGAAAGCGTCTCCGATTCGGATACATTTGACGAAATCATAGCATGGTATACATGGGGTGTGCAGTAACATGATTGGAAAACAGCTGGAAAAAAGTAGAAATTGCTGCTTTACGAAAAGTGAGACTATTGCTATAATGTAGGTAACAGGAAACATAGGGTTAAAACCTATGCTTGCCCAATATGTGTATAAGAAATGATTATCCTATACTTTGGACGGTGCAGGATAATCATTTTTTGTTGTTCATTTTGCGACTGGATTATGCCATGTAGAAAGCAGTGACACTCCTGGAGCGATTACCGATTAAAATGTTACTGTTCCTTATTCAATTTTAACTTCACCGGAACCCAAAATGAAATATATTACCTTTCTATTAGTTGGAATCTATTTACGATTTAATATCATTACTTAAGATTCATTCCCATATAAATATATAGAAGGTGGATAAGTTCTACAATAATTAAGAACTGATCTGCAGGGAGGCTTATTTAAACTTGCGAATTGGCTTACGAATTGATCCTGTTTGTACATAATGATGGTAAAAGTTTATATTAAGAAAGGAGAAGGAGCATGGCGGATTTTATATCGCAGTATGTCGTATTAGTTGTCTTAGGGATCTGTTTATGCATAGGATATGTTATAAAGCACAGCATTTCATTTATACCGAATAAGTTTATACCACTTATATTGGCGATTATCGGTATCATCCTAAATGTCTGGATAAATGGCTGGACGATTACTCCTGAAATAATACTTGGTGGTATGGCAAGCGGTCTGGCTAGTACCGGTGCATTTGAATTAGTTCGAAACATTACAGGGGAACCGAAACCATCATCAGAGGAAGTGACTGAGGAGATGCATACGAAAGTGGAGTAATAGAAAGTGGGAAATTACATATCTCATTCATCAGCAGCCCATATCATGGTATCCCTGGTATGGGCTGTTATCCTTTATATAAGAAATTCCAACACATACAACAACACATACAACATAAAAATGCAAATACCGCGTGGTATTCATACCATAGCGTAGAGACAGATCATCGATGGAAAGGCAGCGATAGGAAGAGAGACCGTTACGTAATGCAACTAAGCGGAAGCGTCTCCGAATCGGATACATTTGTCGAAATCATAACATGGTATACATGTTGGGTGTGAATGAACCGTTTAATCCCCCAGCTATGCTGGGGCGAATAGAATAATCAGTAGTGTTACGTATGTTATAAAAAAGCCTCCTATGTTACACTGATAAAGGTGTCGCAAGCCAATATCAGAATAGGAGGCGGTCCTAATGGACAGTTCTACTTTATCACA